>NZ_JOMN01000027.1:0-197118 GCF_002153485.1 Acetobacter sp. DmW_043
ATTCCTTGCCGTCATCCATATCGCAGCAACAGCAGACTGGATTAAGTTCTAACAGGCCCTAGCGAAAACGCAGATATTGCCATTAATGGCTCTGGTAATGGTAATACTATTAGTGGTGGAATAGTTTTTAACGGGACCGGTGAAAATACTCTTGATGTAGGTTTTGATAACACAATTTCTGGTGCTATTATTACTTCTGATGTCAATCTGGTTATGTCAGGATATGATTCTGCTACCGGCCTGAATGGTGGAAATACAATTGTTAATGGGATCGTATTTTCAGGCAATGGAAGTAATTATATTGATATAGGTAATTTCAATACTATACTTAGTGGAGTTAGGGTTTATAGTGGAAATGTAAACATAGATGGGGGTGCTAAAGTTGCTGGCGGCAACACAATTCAGTCAGGTCTTTTTGTTTACGGTGATGGATCAAATACTGTAAGTGTTTATAAATACAACACTATTAGTGGTGGTGTTGTGGTTTCAAATGCTGACTTTGATATGGATGGCAGCAATGGTGGTAACACTATTAGCGGCGGTCTGGTTATAAGTGGTAATGGATCACAGCACGTTAATGTAATATCAAATAACACAATCAGTTCCGGAATGACTGTTTCCGGTGCAACGTCAGTTTATATCGGAAATAATAATACTATTACCAACCCGGGCGTTGATAACGGCGGTCTTATAATAACAGATCCTGAACAGACAACCATAGGAAATCAGAATAGCTTTTCAAATGGCGTAACTATTTCAGGTGGCACGCTGAGCTTTGGCTCTCAGAATACCGTTTATAATAATGACTTAAGGCTTGTGGATATAGTAAGCGGAGCCGTGGCGGATAATAATACATTTTATTATAGCACTGACCTTGATGATTCTGATGTCACTTACGGAAATAATAATAGTATTTATGGGGTTAGTGCCAATAATAGTGTTATTGGTATTGGTAACGGAAATACTATATATAGTAGTGGTTTTACAGGTTCTGGTGGGACATTCACTATTGGTAGTGGAAATACTATTTCCGGTATTAATGTAGCCAATGAGCTGGTTTCTGCCGGTGCCGGAAATAATTTTGTGAGCAATACCTTTATTGGTTCTGGTGCAGTTTTGAGTGCGACAGGTTCTGCTGGTGGTTCCAACCTCCTGAGTTCTGGGACGGTTGCTTCGGGAGGATCCTTGTTTCTTGGTGCCTATGGCAGAATGACCAGCGGGGCTCTGATTGTAAGTGGTGGCGGTATAGCAACTCTTAGTGGTCCTTCGACGGTTGTAAATACTCTCTCTAACTATGGGGGTACGACTTATGTATCCTCCGGCGGGACCGTTGGTACGACAACAATTTCCGGTGGAACTGTAGGGCTTAGTAGCGGCGCAACCATGGTGGGCACTGCTAATATTGGGAAGGATGGTACGCTTGAACTGGCTGGTAACAACGGAACAGGTACGATTACGTTCTCGGGGAGTGAGGAGCATCCTTCTTACGTTGTTCTGAGTGACGATGTTGTTGATGGTAAGTCGACGGTTTCTCAGACATTTTCCGGGTGGGGTACGGGTTATGACCACATTATTTTTAAAGGGCCATTTACAAGCACTAAAGCTACACTGACTAGCAATAATACCATTTCACTGCAGGTGGGTGACACAACATTTACGTTGAATATTCCAGGTATTGGTTCAACGGGATATACATTGCTTGAGCTTGATAATGGTTATATCGACCTGGAGATTTGTTTCCTGGCTGGAACGCTCATTCAGATGGCCTCTGGTTATGTAAAAGTTGAGGAAATTAAAGCTGGCGATAAAATAATGGTTCGGCAGGCAGATGGAAATTTTGCTGAGGAGACCGTAAAATGGGTTGGCAGGAAACACCATAATGTAAGAATTGCACAAAAATATCCTGACCTCGCCGGATATCCTGTTTGTATTAAAAAAGATGCCTTGGCAGAAGGTGTGCCTTTTAAAGATCTTCTGGTTACACCAGAGCATAGTCTCTTTATTGACGGGAATTTTATACCGGTTCGTATGCTTGTTAATGGTGTGAATATTTATTATGATCTGGAAATAAATCAGTATGACTATTATCACATTGAAACAGAGCAGCATGCTGTTATTGATGCGAATGGTGCGCTGACAGAGAGTTATCTGAATACGGGTAATAAAAATTCTTTCAGTAATCCGGGAGGGAGCGACGCCGGCGTTGTTCAGGGGTATTTTGAAAGACCTAAAAGCTGGCTGGAAGATGCAGCTGCGCCTCTGGCTACGCATCGTGAACTTGTTGAGCCTGTATTCAGAAAAATTCTGAACAATTGTCACGCCAGGCAAGTGCAGGCAGAGGCGGAGACAACGCTTAATCCCGATTTATATCTTTATGATCCGGTTACGCGTGCAATGACTTACCCTTTTAAAAAGGACGGTGTGCATGTCTTCTTTACAATAAGGAATGAGGTTTCCAGGGTGTATCTGTCGTCTCTGGCTTCACGACCGGCTGATACAATTGGGCCATTTGTTGATGACCGGCGCGAACTCGGGGTTAGGGTTGGCGATATAGAAGTTCTGAATGATAATGAAATTTTGATTGTTAATGAGCATCTTGAAGATAAAGAGCTGTCGGGATGGTCAGTATATGAAGGGGGTGATGGGCGCTGGACAACGGGGCTCGCTGCAATTGATCTGCCGTCAGGTGTTAGTGGAAAAATGAAGATTGTAAAAATAGATATTTTATCATCTCATAAATATTATATTGAGAGAAAAGAGATACGAAACATTATGCGTGGTTAAAAATAAAGAAGCCCCCTTTTATAAGGGGGCTTTGCTTTTGGGTAATGCACTGCTGCTACGTTAAGCGGTTAGGATTGATCCTGCGTGCGAAACTATTTTTCGTAAGCAGATCTTTTGCTTTGAAAGCTGAATATGGCAGAATCTTAATATGAATATGATCTGATAATACAAAGAGGCGGAACCAGGGTGGATTAATTATCGGCTTAATATTTAAGGAGGCATAATGTAACGGGTGCATAGCAGGCGTTACATTTCACTTTTTAAGAATATGGCGGAAGGGGTGGGATTCGAACCCACGGTACGGTTGCCCGTACGCCAGTTTTCAAGACTGGAGCCTTCAACCACTCGGCCACCCTTCCTGCTTTCGCCTTGGCCGTCTTATAATCACGACTTTACCCGTCTGTCTAGTCACCTGATGCAAGAAAATTGCATTTATATCGTCTTTAAGTGTTCTTCGGGTTGCTCTGGCGTTGTCAGAGTTGTAGAACCCCAAACTCTAACTCACATTGATCCACTCAGGGACGTGTTATGAAACAGCAGGCAAACCTGATCCGGGCCGGACAGGTCATTGAGCATGACGGCCGTCGCTGGACGGTACTGAAACAGCAGATTATTACCCCAGGTAAGGGTGGTGCATTCATTCAGGTTGAAATGCGCGACCTTAAAACCGGCAATAAAACGAACGAGCGCTGGCGTACAGCTGACAGCGTTGAGCGTCTGATGACCGAGGACAGAGAGTATCTCTATTCCTACACAGACGGCGACTCTCTCGTGCTGATGGACCCCGAGTCTTTCGAGCAGCTTATTATTTCTGTTGACCTTCTGGGCGATCAGGCACCGTTCCTGCAGGATAATATGACTATTAACCTGCATCTGGTTGAAGGTGACCCGGTTGGTGTTGATCTTCCTCCTCAGGTTACTCTCGAGGTGGTTGAAGCTGATCCGGTTGTTAAAGGTCAGACAGCCAGCTCGTCTTATAAACCGGCTAAGCTGTCAAATGGTGTAAAGACCATGGTGCCGCCGTTTATCGAAGCTGGTGAGCGTATCGTGGTCAGAACAGAAGACGCGACTTACGTTGAGCGCGCTAAAAACTAACTTCGGATATTTCTTTCTTTTAGGCAGGACACAGCAGAGTGGCTCTTCGACTTTCCCCCATTATGACGGTGATGCAGGCAGCCGCCCAGAAAGCAGCCAGGCGTCTTCTGCGCGATTTTAACGAAGTCGAACAGCTTCAGGTCAGCATCAAAGGGCCTGGTGACTTTGTTTCACAGGCAGATCTTCGTGCAGAACAAATTCTGCGTGAAGAGCTCGACCGGGCACGGCCTGGTTATGCTTTTCTGATGGAAGAATCAGGCAGCTCAGGGACAGATAACTGGACCTGGCGCTGGGTGGTTGACCCGCTCGATGGCACAACCAACTTTTTGCATGGCATTCCTCACTGGGCTATTTCTATTGGCCTTCAGCGTCGTCTGCCAAATGGTAAAATCGAGCTGGCAGCAGGCCTTGTTTACAACCCTGCTTCTGGCGAAATGTTCCATGCAGAAAAAGGCTCAGGTGCGTTTCTCAATGAGCGTCGTATTCGTGTGTCAGCGCGTCGGGAAATGTCAGAATCACTTTTTGCTACCGGTATTCCGTTTGCAAAAGTGCCTGCCTCACGGCGTTTACCTTTCGCTAAGGTGATGGGTAACCTGATGCCACGCGTTGCAGGTATCCGTCGTTTTGGTGCTGCTGCTCTTGACCTCGCATGGGTTGCTGCCGGGCGTTATGAAGGTTTCTGGGAGTTTGGTCTTAAACCATGGGACTGTGCTGCCGGTATTCTTATCGTGCGTGAGGCTGGTGGTCAGGCGACCAATCCGGCAGGTGAAGATATTGATGATCTGCCAGATGATATCTTCATTGTTGCCGGTAATGGTAATATTTATGGTAAACTGCGTGAAATCGTGGCTGAAAGCCTGACAGACGCCTGATAACGTCGGTTACCGTTTTATTTAAAAAGGCGCTTCCGTCATCGGGGGCGCCTTTTTTTATGCAATTTTTCAGGCTTAACCCTCTTTCCCTAATAAGAAAAACAGACCAGAGTTGTGAATATTAGAAAAACAATTCTTATTTTTATGTGAGGGAAATAATAATGTTAAAGCAGGTTTTTAAATTTCAGGGCTCATCGGGAGAAATGCTTGCCGCCAGTCTTGAGCGGCCACACTCAGATGTGCGTGGTTATATTATTTTCGTACATTGTTTTGATACAGAAAAACAGGGCCAGGTTATCTCTGGTATTGCACGAAGTTTTGTGCGTGCAGGGGTAGGTGTTGTGTGCCTGAGTGCTGCCATTATAGAAAAAACAGAAGATATTTTACGTGCTGTGACCGCAATGACCGAAATGGGTATGCAGCCCTTCATGCTCGCCGGGCATAGCCTGGCAGTCGGTACAGTGCTCGACGCAGCTGCCATCAGTGATGAGGTTATTAAGGCCGTTTCTCTGCTTTATCTGCCTGTTGATACAGATCATGCTCTGCGCCAGGATATACTGACACATTTAAAAGAGGTGCCTCAGCCAGTTTTGATTTTGGATGAACCTGATGCTGATGGTGTTGCCTCAGTTACTCAGGATTCAACGCAGGTCAGAAGTTTTATTGCCCTTGATAATGTTGATTACAGATTTTCAGATCATGCTGACGTCGATTATGTTGCAGGCATCATGTCAGTGTGGGGGCAGCGTTATCTGCCTGAGGCGGCAATTCTGCCAGCTGAGACCGGGGTGCCAGGTGTAAGCGCTGCTGAAACGGGTATGGGTCCATTTCAGCTGGAGATGCAAAGCGGTAAGCACTATTTTCTGGCAGATGAGCCCCTGTCCTTTGGAGGTAATGATACAGGCCCGGCACCTTATGATTTCCTTGCAGCGGGTCTGGCTGCCTGCACTGTGATGACATTACGTATGTATGCCACGCAGAAAGAGCATAATCTTTATCGTGCGTCAGCTTTTGTCGCCTGTAAAAAGAAGCCCGATGGTTCAGGTCATATTTTTGAGCGTACCATTGCCCTTGAGGGTGAACTCGACGATGCGCAGCGTGCAAGATTTATCGATATTGCAGATCTCTGCCCGGTGCATAAAACGCTGGCGAACGGCGCAGAGATTGTTACGAGTCTTAAAGAGTAAGCCGTGCAGGAATGCAGGTTTTTTATATTTTACGTAAATAGAGCAAAAAGAAACAAGCCCCGGCACCTGAGATAAGGATGCCGGTTGGTATCTCCTGAGCTGCAAATAGGCTGTGGCTCAGCAGGTCAGCAAGCATAGCGGTGAGGCCACCCAGTATAGCGGCAGGAAAAAACATATGCTTCAGCGTATTACCCGTCATGAAGCGTGCCAGGTGCGGTACAACTAGGCCCAGAAAGCCAACAGGCCCGCATAAAGCCACCGTCATGGCGCAGCTAAGTGCACATAACAGCAGAGTGCTGAGTCGCAGGGTGCGTACATTTACGCCCAGTGATGTTGCTGTGTCTTCTCCAGCCAGCAGAGCATCAAGCTCTTTACGGAAACGGGCTCCATAGGTGCAGATCAGGAGCAGAGCCAGTGCCGCAACGGGCAGTGAAGACCATGATGCGGCGGAGAAGCTTCCTAATGTCCAGAACAGAACTGACTGAGCGGTATTTCTGTCGCCCTGAAAAATCAAAAAATTTGTCACAGATGTAAAAAGAAATGAGACAGCAAGCCCTGTCAGTATGATCCTTTGCGGTGGCAGGCTGTGAGCAGAACGGGTTATCAGTGCCAGAAGCAGGGTTGTGGCACAGAGTGCGCCTGCTGCTGCCCCCATTGTTGTTGTCCATATTCCGGCAATATTACCCATAAAGATGATGACAGTAACGGCACCGGCTGAGGCACCGGCTGAAAGGCCAAACAAAAAAGGGTCGGCCAGTGGGTTGCGGGTGGCCGTTTGCAGTAGTGCGCCAGCTGCGGCAAGGGTAGCGCCGGTCAGAAAAGCCAGAAGCAAACGGGGCAGACGAAAAAGCCATAAAATACGGGCTGTGATCTGATGGCTGAATGGCCCTTCCAGTAATCCCTGGGCCAGGGAGTGCCATGAGAGTGTGACATTGCCCAAAATCATTTCACCTGCTGCAAGAAGGCAAAACATAAAAACAGCAGCGAGCGAAAAACGTAAGGTCAT
Organism: Acetobacter sp. DmW_043; assembly: GCF_002153485.1. Taxonomy (NCBI): domain Bacteria; kingdom Pseudomonadati; phylum Pseudomonadota; class Alphaproteobacteria; order Acetobacterales; family Acetobacteraceae; genus Acetobacter; species Acetobacter sp. DmW_043. The sequence continues at coordinate 6,945 of NZ_JOMN01000027.1, forward strand.
GTCAGAGTTTTACATCAGGATGTAAAAAAGCAGCAATTTTTTCGATTGCATCAATATTGTAAGGTGAGGGGGTCATTTCATCATAGCGTACAAACAGAATTTTATGGTTTTTAATGGCCTGTGTTTCTGACATCAGGTTGTGGTGCTGCAAAAAATTAAAAATATTTTGCCGGTTCTGGCCGTAATCGATAATCAGAATGGCTTCAGGGTCCTGGAGTGCTGCGGCTTCCCACGAGGCATTACCCCAGCTGGCTGGCAGATCTTTAAAAATATTTTCTCCGCCTCCCATACTGATCAGGGTGGAGGCCAGAGCATACCCGCCGGCGGTAAAAGGTGTGCTTAGCCCACTGTCATATAAAAAGACCCGTAATGGAGTGGTGTTTTTCAGGCGGTGCTGCACCGCTGTAACCCGTTTTTTCCAGCCCGTAATGAGTGCCTGTGCTTCGGTTTCACGGTCGAAAACCTGCCCCAGCCGCAGTTCATCCTGGTATAAAAGGTCAAGCGTTGCCGGGGCAGGTTTCTGTCCGTTTCTGAAGCAGCTTTCAGAGAGCACAAGGGTGGGAATACCCTGCGCGGCCAGTGTTTCAGGGGTTACGTCGCCCCCCGGATGCATACCGTAATTCCATCCGGCAAAGAACAGGTCTGTTTTGGCTGCCAGCAGCTGTTCCATAGTCGGGTAGCGTGGTGCAATTTCCGGAATGTTTTGTTGCTGTTTTTTAAATGCTGGTGTGAGCTTGTTCCAGCCGGAGAGACCGCTAAACCCTGCAATATAGGGTTGCAGGTGCAGGGCAAAGGCCATGTCAGCCATATTAATATCATGAATGACCGCATGCTCAGGCCGGTGGGTGATGGTGACTGGCTGCCCGCAGCTTTGTACCGTTATGGGGTAGGTTGTAGCCTGCGTTGTCGTTGCAAAAAGGCTGACTGTTATGAGGCTGAGCAGAAATGAGCGGATCATGAAGGCAGCGCCGTAAAAACAAAAGTGCTCTGGCCATTTTTCAGGCTCACCTTTTCTACGCTCAGCTGAAAAACTGCCTGAAGCTGAGGCGAAAATAAAACATCCTCTGTAGTGCCATCGAGTATGATCTGCCCTTTATCAAGCAGAATTATGCGCTGAGCAAACTGAGGCACCAGAGCAAGGTCGTGTAAAACAGCAATCACTGTGCAGGGTAGCTGAGCCAGGAGTTTCAGAAAGCGGCTTCGTGCAGCAAGGTCGAGATGATTGGTCGGTTCATCCAGTAATAAAATTTGGGGTGTCTGCGCCAGGCAGCGTGCCAGCATGACACGCTGCTGCTCTCCGCCGGAAAGTTTTCCAAAAGGTGTGTCGAGTAATGAAGCAACCTCACAATGTTCAATGGCTGTATTGATGGCTGCGTGGTCTTGCTTTGCCTGTGAGGTATGACGAAAAGGCAGGCGCCCAAGTGCGATATAATCACGGGTTATAATTTCGGGGGCGGGTCTGTCTGTTTGTGAAAGCCAGGCAATATGCTGCGCTATGTCTGTGCGTGATAAGGTGCAGAGTGCCCGGCCTTTAAGCCATATCTGCCCCGTTTCGGGAGTGAGAAGACCTGCCAGCAGACGCAGAAGGGTGCTTTTGCCGGCCCCGTTAGGGCCGACAATAGCAATATGTTCATGTCTGGCTACGATCAGGCTGATTTTTTCTGGCAGCACAGAATGTGTAACAGCATCAGCCTGAAGAGCAGGAACTGGCATAGGTCAGAAACCAGCCTGCACACTGATAGAAAATGAGCGGGGGGCACCGAGGATCACTTCAGAGGGGTAGTCAGTTGAAGCCCACTGAATGAAGTGCTTGTTCCCCACGTTATCAATTCTTCCATATACAGTTACACCCTTATACGCATGCCATGCTGCAAAAACGTTCACCAGGGCATAGTCTTTGAGGGTCAGTGTGTTGGCATAGTCGCCTTTACGCGAGGAAATGTAACGCATGCCTGCTCCCAGATCGAGTGGCAGGTTTTCAACACGCGACCATACAGCCCACAAATTGGCTGTGACAGCAGGCACGTTTGGCACGGCATTGCCTGAGGCGTTGACTCCGGCTGAAGGGTAGAAGGAAGAACCGTAGCGTGACCAGGTGTAGGCGACGTTACCTGAAATGTTCCAGTGCGGGTTAAGCACCAGGTTACCCTGCCATTCGAGGCCGCGTGACTTCTGCCCGCCTGCTGTCGTGACAGAATCCTGCCCGTTAGCGACCAGAATATGCGTGCGGCGAATATCATAAAACGCGATGGCAGATGTAAAGCGTCCGTGCCAGAAACTGCCTTTGGCACCGATCTCACCCTGGCGCGTATGACTCAGGCGGTTAAACTGTCCTTTATTAACCAGAAAAATATTGCTGCCTGGCGGGTCATCAGCTGTGGTGAACACACCGTAAATGCTGATATTTTTTGTCAGGTCATAAACCGGGCCAATACGAAAATTTGACGGATTATAAAGCTTTTTAAAGCTGCTTGCTGCGTTAAATGACCCGTTCTGGTTATAGTTCTGGCGGTCAAGATGCAGCCAGTCATAGCGATAGCCACCCACCAGACGTAGTTTACTGGTAACGGTGATGACATCTTCCATAAATACGGCGGCATCAATCATCGTGGTGGGGGATTTGCGCGAGGGGTATTCTCCGGCAAAGCCGGCAGTCGGGCCGGTATTTGAGCTGTCGAGTGCAACGCTGTCTGCATAGGTTGCATCAGGAAAGCCTCTGTCACGGATGAGGCGGATATAGTAGGCATCCCCCCCTACAACCAGGCGGTTCTTAAGCCCGAACAGTGAGAAGTCTAAGGTGCCGTCGAGCGTGTCTCCCACCTGATGCTGGTTCATATAAACATAAAACCGGTCGCGCCCGACCCGCCCGGGGGCAATCGCATTGCCTGCTGCGTCAGTTGCTCCTGGTGATGAGATGTAGCTGTAAGTTTCAGCATTGTTCCAGCGGCGCTTGGCATACACAAAATAACTTTTGTTGTGAAATGTGATATGCTCTGTCGGCTGCCATTGCAGGTGCAGGGTAGGGGTTACGTTAGTTGAACTGGCCTGTGGATTTTTGACATTATAATTATGCCACATGGAAGAGCGGGTGATGCCCAGCCCCTGTGATGAGTGTAAAAGCCCGCTAGCGCGTCCGCCGGTTTCTGATAAAGGGACCAGAGGGGTGCCGTAATAGGTTGAAAGTCTGTCCGTCAGATAATCAATGCTGAAACGGGCCGAGAATTTGCGGGTTGGTTTCCAGATCAGTGTGGTTGTAAAATCGTTACTGTGCGGATCAGCGCCTTTGACATAACCGTTTGATGATGTGCGGCTGAAATCTGTACGAATAGCCAGTGTATCCGTAACCGGCACAGAGCCGCCTATGCCTGCATTCCAGGTGTTAAAGCTGCCGTATGATACCAGAGCATTGGCATGAGCATGGTCAAAAGCCGGGTCGCGTGTGCGCATATCGACTGTGCCACCTACAGCACCCTGGCCGTAAAGTACCGATGACGGCCCCTGAAGCACCTGAACACTTTGCAGGTTAAAGGTGTTGAGTGGCCGGTTCACCATTGTGGTCGGGCCGTAATAAATGCCGTCACGCAGCATAAGAATCTGATTGCCCGAAAAACCACGCATAACAAACTGTGCCGGGCTGCCTGGAGAGCCACCGGATGATACGCCAGGCGCACTGTCTGCAGCCTCTTCCGCATGGGCGTAGCCGCGCTGGTTCATGACTGAGCGGTCAATGACATCAATCGTGGCAGGAGAGTGCTGTATGGACAGGCCGAGTTTGCCGCCAATTGCAGGTGTTTCTTTAAGCGGCTGTGACCGGCTGTGTACGGTAATATGCTCAGCCTTGTTCTGCTGGTGGTTTTTGTCTTCCTGAGGGGCAGCGAAAGAAAAAGACGGGTAGAAAACAGCAGCTGCCGCAAGTGGCAGCGCCTTAGACAAAGAAAAGTGCCTCATAAAGAGTACAGGCCTTGGTTCGTACGCGTCACTACGGTGAGCATGGTTAGCTGCGTCTGGCATATCCCCGACCATTCGCTTCGTCTGTGACTGTGTGTGGTGGCAGGTCTCCTGGCTTGCGGGTCATGAGCAGACAGCGAGCCTTCCCGGAGAGTAAACTCCAGTGACCGGACAGTGTGTCCCTGCATGTCTGCTTTACCGCTTACAGTTGCGGGGACAGCCGCAGCATCACACTGCGTTCCCTTTTCATCCCTTGCGGGAACCACCGGTTTGCGCAGGGCATTTCTTAACAAAGAATATATACTCACGCCATTATAATTTATAACATCCTCACGAATGTTATGTTATAATATTACATATCGGGAAAAATTACGCAATCATGAGAATACCCCAGGCAGACGGGGGCCGTGGTTATGCCAGGGATGATAGTTTTACGCGGCTTAAACTATGGCCGGTTTCAGGGGGTATGTTCCTGTTGTGTTGCAGGGTTAATATTCTGGAGAGACAGCGGTTCTGCAGGCTGAATGTAAATATAATCAGGAGCTCGCAGTATCCACACTCTGTGAGTGCGTAAAAAATTTGCTCCCAGGAGTGATGTCGGCGTTTTTTGAATCAGAATTTCAGGGTTGTTGAAAATAAAAGGTCCTACTTCCAGGCTGTTAACACGATGCAGGTAGCCTGTGCGTTTAGTTTGATCTATGCCATAGACATCTATGGTCTGGTCATTGGTAAGATCGTTTTTGCTTATGCCTGCTTTCAGAGCATCGTCACGTGAGATCAAAGTTGTGGCAGCGCCGCTGTCGAGAACAGCATCAAATTCATGGCCGTTGATCTTAACAGGAACGGCAGTTTTTCTCTTATCATTTCTTGGGTGGTTAATTCTGACCTTAAAAAACTCGCCAGACCAGCCAGACCAGCTTAGTAAGTAGTCCTCTTTGCATCCGCTGAAAGTATATAAATTCATGCGATGCTGTGGCAGGTTAAAGACAACATCATAATTTGATAAAAAGTCATTGCCAAAGAGCCCGACAACAGGCCTGCCATTAATAACTCTGGTAGCTGATGTCTTTCCTGTAGTCATAAAAGATACATTAGTCGCTGCTGCACTCCCCAGGTGAATTGTATCGGCGACCGCAGTTCCTGCTGATGTGTAGCCTCCTGAGCCGCGCAAATAGAGTCGCTCTGAGTTAGCGGCAAGACCGAGTTTTTTAGCCTCTCCTGGCCATAAAATGCTGCCCTGTGCACCTGTATCGACAATAAGTGCTATTTTATGGCCGTTGATTTCGGCCTCGATAACAGGAGATTCCTCATCGTTGATGACGATCAGGTCTCCGAAGCTGGAAACCTTGCACTGATCGCCGGTATGGCACGCGCTCAGAGCCAGCAGGGAGAGAGGGATAAAGTGGCGTTTATACCCGGAGATGATCGCTTTTGCAGCTGATGGATAACAAAAAGATTTACGAGTGAACGTGGTTTCCGGCTTTTGAAAGTTATCCATCATTTCACCGCATAAAAACAGATATGATGGATAAAGTTTAATATTTCTTATAGTTGGAAGTCAAAGTAAATTTATAGAATAATTCTTATTCATCGTGTTTTAAACAGGCGATTTCCAGCATCTCCTAGTCCAGGTCGAATATAGCCATGATCGTCAAGCCCAGGGTCTGTTGCGCAGGTTATAACTGATACATCGGGGTGTGTTTTCTTAAGGTGTTCGATACCATGAGGGGTAGATAACAGGCAGGCAAAAAGAATATTTTTTGCCCCTTCTTCTTTGAGACGTGTCAGGGCAACTGCTGCGCTGTGCCCTGTGGCCAGCATCGGGTCAACAACAATGCACAGACGGTCGGAGATACGGGCCGGTAGTTTCAGATAATACTCAACGGCCTCTAATGTTTCGGGGTCTCTGTACAGGCCAATATGACCAACGGCTGCAAATGGTGCCAGATCAAGCATGCCATCAAGCAATCCGTTGCCTGCACGTAAGATGGAAATAAAGCACAGAGCCGGGCCGGCTAGCTGTTTGCTGAGCATGGTTTCAAGAGGGGTTGTTATTTCAACCGTTTCAAGAGGGAGGTGGCGCGTGGCTTCATAGCACATGAGCAGACTTAATTCCCGTACGAGGGTACGAAAACTGGCAGTGGAGGTATCGGCTCTGCGTAAAAGTGTCAGCTTGTGCTGGATAAGAGGGTGGTCAAGCACGGTCAGGTGCGCCGGGTTATATGCTGTCATGATGATGGTATTACTTTGCTTTTAACGGCAGGAACAAACAGAATATGATGATGTGATTTTTACATAATAATCTGTATTACAGTATAGTCTTAGTATCGTAAGTCATGAAATATAAGGATTACCCATCATATGGCCATTCAGTATGTCACAGTAACATGGGACCAGCTGCACAGAGATGCGCGTTTGCTGGCTGAAGCTCTGGTGCCCTCAATGCCCTTTAAGGGGATTATTGCTGTGACACGCGGGGGACTGATACCGGCATCTATCGTTGCCCGTGAGCTTGGGTGCCGTCTGGTTGATACGATTTCTGTGGTAACCTACGATGAAGAGAACCGTGGTGAACCTCAGATCATTAAAGAAGCCAGTGTAGCCGGTGACGGGGAAGGTTTTCTGATAATTGATGATCTGGTTGATTCGGGGGTGACAGCTCGTGTGGTGAGAGAGCGCCTGCCAAAAGCAGTTTTTGCCTGCCTTTATGCTAAGCCGGATGGCCGGGCTCTGACAGATCATTTCATTGCAGAAGTACCGCAGGAGACCTGGGTTCTTTTCCCCTGGGATACGGCCCCGCTGTTTGTTGCGCCACTTGCAGAACGCTCTTTAGAAAAAAAGATTTAATTTTTTCATTTTTGGGGTTGCCAGCTGCGAAAAACCCCCCTAAGTTCCGCCTCAGTTCGGGGCGTGGCGCAGCCTGGTAGCGCGCTTGTTTTGGGTACAAGAGGCCCCCGGTTCGAGTCCGGGCGCCCCGACCATATCTCTCTGGAGGCATGATTATGCCAGCACGGATTTATAAGCAGGCCAAACCCGCAGGTCAGTCAGGAGTGGCTGGCACGAAGGAGTGGATCCTTGAATACGGGCAAAGTGCTCCTAGGCTGCGTAGCAGGCTTATGGGGTGGAATGGCAGTACAGATGACACCATCTCTCAGATCAGGCTTTATTTCGTTTCCTGTGAAGAGGCTGTTGCTTACGCTGAACGTCATGGTATTCATGCAGAGATAGAAAAAACAGCACAGAGAATTCGTTCTCCTAAAATTTATGCAGATAATTTTGCATATAATCGTCTTGAAAACTGGACCCATTAATTTACTAGAATAATGGTCTGTTATTTCAGGGTAGTATAGCTGCCCTGCCGGGCGCCCTTAGCTCAGCTGGATAGAGCAACAGCCTTCTAAGCTGTGGGTCAGTGGTTCGAATCCACTAGGGCGCGCCAATCTTTTCAAGCAGTTAACAGGCACTTGCTGGCAGATAATCCATCGCCTGCCTGCGTCGTGCAACATTAAGCGACCAGGCTCAGGGTCTGTTAATCCATTGAACTGAGCGGGCTGTTGTGATTCACAGATTTACCGATGGAGGGCAGGTCTGTGAGTGAGTTGTTTTTGCTTTCTGAGCGCCAGATGACGGATCGAGCCGTTTTTCCCGCTGGCGCGTGAGGCTCCGCATGTGGATGGCCGGAATATCACCGCCTGATCCCTTTGAAGAATTACCGGAAATCAAAGCCGCCCTACGACTGGCATCTGTATAAAAAACGCCATCTCATTGAAAACATGTTCGCAAAGCTCAAAGACAGATGACGTGTCGCAACACGATATGACCGGTGTGCTCATACATTCATGTCCGCAATCCATAGTCGGTTCCGTTCAGTCTCTGGCATCGTGTCCCACCATTTCTGGAAGACCAGCCTGACGGTAGTTTCCGTCTGTTCGTTTTCAACAGCCCGATGATATTGGTCGGGTCATCAGCCGCGCTTTCGCCGCGGCCAATCGTATCTCTGACTGCAGGTTGCGTTTTGGAAACGGATAGGGTTTTGCCCGCAGTCATGATGCGGCGGTGTTCAAGGTTGCGGAGGTCGGCTCGGCGGGTAATCATTGCCCGCTGGTGGTCGGGGTGGTCCTTATATTGGACTTCAGAGTCAGAGTGTTTCGTTATCAATGCAACCCATCAAACCCCGGGACTAAACAGGTAGATTCAGGACCTGTTAGTATATTGAACGGGGTAACGCTCTCTCCACTGGCACGGCCCCGGAAAAATAAAAAACGATCGTTAAATATAATTAATGTGATATAAGCTCCGATTAGTGAATTTTTTATCTGAAGTGTGAATCATGCCAAAAAACCCTGCTTCACCAGCAGCCAGAAAGCCAACACCTTCCTCTGTTCCCGTTGAAGAAACTCTTCTGGAAAAGGGCGTGTTGAAGCTCACATCAGTTACCAATGTGCCACCGGTTAAACGTAAGGCTGGTAGTATACCAGATACGAACCGTATGAGCTTTCTTGCCGGCGCTGTCGTTGGGTATGGGGCTGATGAAAAACTCCACACCTATGCCGCAGATGTCTGGAAAAATCAGGCACAGCTCTGGCCAGATTTTTTTAAGGGATACCCCGCAGTTTATACCAGTGCGGCACCACCGGCTGCCAAAGCAACGGCTGATGATCTTATAAAAGCTCTTTCTATTCTGATGCGGATCGGCTTTCTGGTGGCTGATACAGCAGATGTTCTGGGAGGTATTGCCCGATCTGACCTGAGAGTTTCACTGAAAGGGCGTAATTTTGTTCTGGGTGAAGAAGGGGATGGTTCAAAACTTTACTGGCCGGGCAATGCAGCCAGTGGTGTTACGATTGGTCCGGGCTACGATATGGGACACAGAAAATTAAATAACGTTAAAGATGATCTAACTAGTTCCGGCGTTGCTGATATGATGGCAATTATTATTGCTGGAGGAGCTGAAGTTTTTGGTATTGATGCCAAAAATTTCGTTGCTCAGAATAAAGATAAAGTTACATTAAATTCTTTCGAGCAGATTGCTGTTTTTTATAAAGTTGTTCCAAAATATGAAGCACTGGTTGTGAAGCATTTACCTGTTTCACTTCAGAGCAGACTGTTTCAGCATGAGTTTGATGCGCTGTTAAGCCTTGCCTGGAACACCTCACGCTATGGCACTTATGGCTGCAACAACGATATTAACCATCTTGATTTTGTTTCTGCTGTATCGAGCTGGCTGACCTTAATAGCGGGCGGCAGAGGTATAGCTTTTCGCAGAGATAGAGAAACAAAAATGCTGACCGACGCGCAATATCAGATCAAAAATCTCGGTAAAGCATGGGAGATTCAGCTGATGCTCGATGTGACGCCCGGTTTATTAAGGAACAGAGGATGAGCGTTTACCTGCGTGCTGCACTCGCTTTGACATGCAGTCTGCTGGCAGTTCAGTCAGCCACAGCAGCGCCTGCTACAACAAAAACTCTGCCGGAATGGATGTTGGGGGAATGGGTCGTAACCCATGTTTATCAGGCAAAAAGTATTGACAGAACTGACTTTAATCCAAAACAATATTACCCTGGAAAACACCTGATTGTCGCTCCAGGACAAATGCGTTTAGGAGATTTTGGATGCGAAGTAGAAAGCGTTATTCATAGTACAGGGCGCTTTAAAAAAGTATTTACTGATGGTGTAAGCGGGCCACCGTTTACTGATTATGATGGACTACCTAAATTTCCTGAAAAAGTAACCTATGAAAAGGTACAATGTAGTCATCGTCTTGTTATCTTTAAAGATGATGACTCTCAAAGTGTTTCAAGAGAGCATATTGAAAAGTCTATACCTGTAAAATGGAATATTATAGTTCACTCACATGCTGAGATTGATCTTCCTTATTATGGCGCCACTTACCTCCAGCTTCGTAAGGTTACGCCTGCAACGTCATAAAAATTATGATGTATAAGGATGCGCTCACCCTGTTCGGCACGGACATAAGGAGCAGAGGATGAGCGTTTACCTGCGTGCTGCACTCGCTCTGACATGCAGTCTGCTGGCAGTTCAGTCAGCCACAGCAGCGCCTGTTACAACAAAAACTCTGCCGGAATGGATGCTGGGGGAATGGGTCGTTACTCACGTTTATCAGGCCAGAGGTATGGATAGAACTTACTTTGATCCGTACCAGTATTATCCTGGAAAACACATGACGATTACTCCCCGACAATTGCTGCTGACAGATTTTGGATGTGAGGTAGAAAGCGTTACTCATAGCACAGGGCGCTTTAAAGCAGTGTTTTCTGAAGGTATCGGTGGATTAACACCTGGCATGTTTGATGGGTTACCTAAATTTCCAGAAAAAATAACTTATGAAAAGGTAAAATGTAGCCATCGCCTTGCTGTTGTTAAAGATGATGATTCTTCAGATGGTAAAGAAACACATATGGTATTTGAAAAAACCATTTCTGATCAGTGGAATGTCATTATTCGTTCGCATACAGAAATTGATTTACCTTATTATGGAAATAATTACCTCCAGCTTCGTAAAGTTACGCCTGCAACGTCATAAAAATTATGGTGTATAAGGTATGCGCTTACCCTGTCTGGCACGGATATAAGGAGCGGAAGAGCAGAATACTACTCTCGAAATCGTCAGGCGGCCTCAGACAAAACGGGGTGTTGTGCTGCTGCCCCGACGATGGATCGTGGAGAGATCATTCGCGTGGGCAACGCGGTGCAGCAGGCTTGTGAAAGACTACGAGCGTTGCGCTTCAACACTCGCCGCGATTACACTACAGCTTTCGCAGGTTTCATACTGAAAAACGCAGCCCGAGTGCTCACGCAAAGTGCATAACACCTTCTGGGGCGCGCAATTTTCATTTTTTATAATCTATTTCAGAATCTGGCCAGTTATAGGAATATTATATTTTTTGCTCTGATTATCTCATTTGCAATGAACGCGCGCTCGTTATTTGATGTCGTAGTTCCTCTTCAGCTACTCTTGCTGTTCTCATAAAATGATACAGGTGGTGGCATGTTTGACGCGTTGTTAGCTGAAAAATCAGAGGACGGTCTCCAGAGTATAGCGTTGCGCCAGTTAAGTGAGGAGCAACTGCCACCCGGTGATGTGACAGTTCGTATCGAGTATTCAGCTCTGAATTATAAAGATGCCCTGGCTCTGACAGGCAACGGCCCGATTTTGCGTAGCTTTCCGATAGTGCCAGGGATAGATTTTGCAGGCACAGTTGAAAACTCCTCCTGCCTGAGGTTCAGCCCGGGGCAAAAGGTTATTCTCAACGGCTGGGGTGCCGGCGAAAAGCACTGGGGCGGTTTTTCTGGTCTTGCTCGTGTGCCTGGTGAGTGGCTGGTGCCTTTGCCTTCAGCGTTTACAACGCGTCAGGCTATGGCGCTGGGTACGGCCGGCTACACCGCTATGCTGTGTGTCAGAATGTTGCAAAAGCAAGGTGTGACACCCGATTGTGGTGATATTCTGGTCACCGGGGCAACAGGTGGGGTTGGCAGCGTGGCCGTTATGTTACTGGCTCGTCTGGGCTATAACGTGACGGCTGTGACCGGGCGTATGGAAGAAAAAGATACACTGCTCTCTCTCGGAGCCTGTAACGTGATCCCCCGGCAGTTTTTTGAAGGGCAAATTCGCCCGCTTGAAAAGGCGCGGTGGGCAGGTGCCATCGACGTGGCAGGCGGGAAGATGCTCGCTGCAGTCTGTGCTTCTATGCAGTCATCTGGTGTTGTTGCGGCTTGTGGTCTTGCCGCTGGTATGGACCTGCCGGCCACGGTGGCGCCCTTTATCCTGCGCGGTGTTATTCTGGCTGGTGTTGATAGTGTGTACTGCTCTCAATCAGAGCGTCTTGCTGCCTGGCAGGATCTTGCAGCACTGACAGATCCTGCAAAGCTTGAGAGTGTAACGACTGAAATATCGTTATCGCAGGCTGTGTCTGAGGCTGAAAAGCTGCTGAATGGTCAGGTCAAAGGGCGGGTTGTGGTTAGAGTTGCCTGAGTACACTCAGGCAAGCAAAATGTCAGTGCGATGCCTTGCGCACTGACCTGCGTGCCACGCTTACTGTTGCGCCCAGCAAAGCAATGCCCATAGCCACCCACAAACAGGTGCGTGTGCCACCATCAGGGCTGGCTTTGTCGAAATCGAAAATCAGAGCCACCAGTGCTGAACCGAGTGACCAGCCCATTGTGCGTGCCACAGCCATCATACCGCTTGCGGCACCACTACGATGCACCGGGCCTGCTGTCATAACAGTCAGGTTGTTAGGGGTCTGATAAAACCCGAAACCAATGCCGCATATGGCCATGCGTGGCAGTATATCTGCCAGTCCGGGGTTTGCTGGCATCATTGCGAGGCTGCCAATGCCGCAGGCCAGTAAAACCAGGCCTACACTACTGAGAAGTGAAGCCGGGTGGCGGCTGGCCAGATGGCCGGAGACGGGCGCTGCACAGGCGACAAGAAGCGGCCATGGAGTAACCAGCAGACCAGTCATAACCGGACTATAGTGAAAAAAGTTTTCAAAGAAGAAGGGCAGGGACACATAAGCCATTATCTGAGCCGCATATGCACAGACTGAAGCAGCAATAGAGAGAGCAAATAAAGGAATGCGCAGTAAATCGAGCGGCAGGAGCGGGTGAGGCTGTTTGCGCTGATGATAAATAAGAGCAATGGTGCTGGCTATGCAAAGGGCGGCTTCAAGTTCAGCCAGCTTATGTGCTCCTGCGCTCAGAGCATCAACGGCCAGAACACCAAGGCCGAGAGCTCCTGCGTTAAACAGGGCACCTGTCCAGTCAAAACGTTGGGTTTTAGCCTGTTTCTGATGGCGGGGGGCGGCATAAAGATAGAGTGACACGGTTACGATGCCGATGGGCAGATTAACCAGAAACAACCAGGGCCATGACGCGACAGAAAGAATGGCTGAGGCCAGCGTCGGCCCAACAGCAGCTGAGAGAGCGACGCATAAGGCGACTGCCGTAAATGCGCGGTGTAAGAGGGGCGGGGGCGTTATTTTGCGCACAATGGCCCCGCTCAGGGCGGCCATAAAGGCACTGCCTGCCCCCTGAGCCACGCGAGAGAGCAGCAAAAGTGGCAGAGTTGAGGAGAGCGCGCAGGCTAGTGAAGCCAGCGTAAACAGTCCAAGCCCGAATGCGTAAACAGCCCGTAAGCCTCGTGTTTCACCCAATGCAGCAGCCGGGAGCAAAAATATAGCAGCTGTAATCTGATATCCGTTGACGATCCAGGTCACCGGGCCGACACCGGTATTCAGGTCAGTTGCAATGGTTGGTAGAGCAATATTGGCAATAGCGGCATCAATACCAGCGAGTACCAGACCCAGCAGAGCACAGGTCATAACGGTACGGCGTTGCCATACGGGCAGATCAGCAGCAGATGGTGAGGTGCGTGTCACAGGTAGTCTTTCAAAGCGTACAGACAGAAAGATGTGAGAGTGGCATGGAGGTGCAGATGTTGTCTTTGCTCTCAGGATCTGACTAGTATCACTTTGATGTTACGAAAGATATGCCGCAGTAACCCCGCGAGGGTGATATCTCTTGCGTGACACAGGGGCGCTGCGGATATAAGCTTGCGGTCAGGTTTTAAAATATAAAAAGATTAAGAGGTATTATGAGTCACGATAGTTCTTTAGATGACTCATTTACTTTTATTGACTTATTCGCCGGTATTGGCGGTTTGCGGCGTGGTTTTGATGCCATTGGTGGCGAATGTGTATTTACCTCTGAATGGAATAAGTTTGCCCGGCAGACATATCAGGCGAACTATCCTGAGGCCGGGCAGATTTATGGTGACATTACTCAGATAGATACGGCTGATATTCCTGCACATGACGTGCTGGTTGCGGGTTTTCCATGCCAGCCGTTTTCTATTGCCGGTGTCTCGAAAAAGAACTCGCTGGGGCGTAGTCACGGCTTTGCCTGTGATGCCCAGGGGACGCTGTTTTTTGACGTTGCCCGCATTATTCGTGATAAGCGCCCGGCTGCATTTTTGCTTGAGAATGTGAAAAATCTTGAAAGTCACGACCGGGGTAATACTTTTGCCGTCATTATGAAAACCCTGCGTGAAGAGCTTGGGTATCATGTGTCGTATCGGGTAATTGATGCGAAGCATTTTTTGCCGCAGCACCGTGAACGCATTGCTATTGTCGGCTTTCGTGAGGAAGTGCCTTTTTCATGGGATGCCCTTAAACTGCCAGAGAAAGGGAGCGTGCGTTTACAGAGTATACTGCATGATGAAAGCGGCAGGGAAAAAGCTGAACTGCCTTATACGTCTGGTGCTAACGCTAAAGTTGATAAAAAATACATTCTGACTGACCGTCTGTGGCTGTATTTGCAAAATTATGCAGCAAAACATAAAGCCGCAGGTAATGGTTTTGGGTTTGGTCTGGTCGGTCCTGATGATACGGCCCGCACGTTGTCTGCCCGATATTATAAGGATGGATCAGAAATTCTTATTAAGCGGGGACCAGGCAAAAACCCACGCCGTCTGACACCGCGGGAGTGTGCCCGGCTGATGGGATATCCGGATACCTTTAATATTCCTGTATCTGACACGCAGGCATACAGACAATTTGGTAATTCTGTTGCCGTACCAGTTTTTTCTGCCATTGCGCGGATAATGCAGCCTCATATTATCCGGCTGGCCAGAGCTGAATGACAGGCAGAGTATTATGGCAGATGTGCACGATAAGGTAACGCGTAGTCGTAATATGTCCGCTATTCGTGCCAGTGACACCAGGCCTGAACTCATTATTCGTAAAGCGCTCTGGCAGGCGGGGCTGCGGTACAGACTTCATGTTAAAGCTCTGCCGGGGCGGCCTGACCTGGTTTTTCCGCGGTATCGGGCTGTCGTTATGGTGAATGGGTGCTTCTGGCATCACCATGACTGTTATTTGTTTAAATGGCCAGCTTCGCGTGAGGCGTTCTGGCGTGAGAAGATTACGAAAAATGAACTGAATGATGCACGTGTGCTGGCGGTTCTGAGGGAGATGGGGTGGCGGGTGGCATATGTGTGGGAATGTGCTTTGAAAGGGCGTAATAAACTGCTGCTGCCTGAGGTAACTGAAACACTTGGGGGCTGGATACGCTCGGATCAGGATACGTTAGAGATCAGAGGTATCAAAAAGGCATGACAGCTCATGCTCTTATTGCGTAAAAAGGCATCCTCCTCAATTTTATGAAGTTATAATGATGGTGCAGTCTGTTCTTGAAAAATATCGCTGGCTGGCAACATCTCCGGTCCGTTTTGCCTCGGTTGAGGTTCTGGATTCAGAGCATTTTTCTGTTGACGGTAAAGTCGTGGAGAAGGCGGCTTTGCCTCCCGAAGCATGCGGCAGCAATCCTGGTTCGCTGCGTACTCTGAATTTTCTTGCAGACAGGTGGAAATTTATACAACTGCAGCTTTTTAACCCTCTCATTTATTATGCTGCATTTGGCGATGATATTGTTTTTGACACTCTGGAGCTGTCTTTACGCTCACTGCTCGATATCGGGCAGTATCAGGGGGATATTGCTGTCTTTACAAACAGTGCCGGTGTTGCGCGTCTTGAACAGATGAAGCGGGAACTCCCTCTCACAGGTGATTTTTCTATAGAAGTGCTGGATGATTGTCACAGCGAGGTAGATTTTTACCTGTCCCGTTTCAGATTTTACGATCGGGCTTTTTTTCAGTCGCGGCAGCCGCTGTTGTATCTTGATGTCGATATCTTATGTAACAAACCGGTTGAATCACTTTTAGTTGATCTTGCATTTTCACCGGCGATTCATGTCGCACCTGAAGGCCGGCTGAATGAAGGGAATGATAATTCATCAGGTCACTGGTATGGCTGGCGCATGATGGAGGCTGATGGCATGGAGTTTGATCGCCATCAGAGAGGTTTTTCATCCGGATCAATAGGTTATGGTAATAGCTCTGTAGCATGTGAGTACGCCAGGCTGATTATGCAGGTCGCTCAGGCTTACCGGAAGGAGACGGGGCAGGACCGCCCGTTCATAGGTTATGACCAGTGCCTTGCTAATTATATTTTCCTGAAAGCAAATATCCGTCGCTTTGAACTGATCGGCCAGGCGGTCACGCTGCACAGAATAAAAGAAAATAATCTTGCATTATTTCCCTCTGAACGTCGTGGCTTCATTCATTTTCTTGCCGTACCTTTCCCGATTAAATTCGAGGCTATGAAAATATATAACCAGGATATGAGAAAAAAAATTCAGGAAGAAAGTTTGTAAAGTTTATATTTTTTTGTTACATAATAGGTGTTGTCTACCAGAAAAAAGTGCCTTTTCTCTAAAAGAGAATTTGGGAAAAAATAAAAAAAAGAGGCTTTTTATGGTTGTGTTTATTTCAGGCAGAACTGTAGTGGCCTGGTAAGTAAAAGCTGGTTTTCCCGCGGCTCCGGCTGCGGATGTTCTTGTTTTTACTGTGCCTTCCTTTCTTCAGAAGGCATGTTTGTTCTTATCTCACCTAAGTCGGAGGTCTGAGTATGTAGCAGGGCTGAGTGCTGGTTCTCTCAGTTATAAGACGATCAGTTTCTGATGGTCATACATAGCAACGCGTTTTTGAGTTTTTTTTCAAATTTTCAACGAAAAGAGGTTTCTTTTGTTCCCCCGTCTGTCAGTTTCTTTTTCGCGTTGTGTTACATACGTAATTTTTACGTTGTCGTTGTTTGCCGTTTCATCTTCATATGCTGCCGATGCCCTTCCTGATGCGGGTGGTACCCCTGCCACAAACTCCTCCATTGTCAGTAAGAAGGTTGTCGATCAGACGGTGAAACCCGACGAGGCACAGAAATATGCTTTGGGCGAGTTTCGTCTCAAACCAACGATTCCTGGCTTTTTGCGTTCACCTTATGGTCCTCCTTCTTTTGGTGCGCCTTACGGCACAACTCATGCCTTTGGTGACTGGTGGGGCGCGCAGCCCTGGCTGCAAAAGCATGGTATTTACTTTGCCGTGAATATTTATGAAGGCATTTCCGGTAACCCTGTCGGTGGTAAACGTCAGTCACATACTCTTGCCGGGCAGGTTGGTTCTACGCTTGATCTGCAATTTGAAAAATTGCTCAATGCCGGTGAATGGTCCCGTGACCTGTGGCTGCACATGCTGGTTGTGAATGGTAACGGGCAGAATCTCAGTCGCCTGATGGGGGATAATGGTAACCAGGTGCAGCAGATTTATGGCGCACGTGGTAACGTTGTTGCGCATCTGGTCTGGGCTTATTTTGAAAAATCGATGTTTGAGAACCGCCTTGATGTTTCTGTCGGCTGGATTCCACCAGGCACGTTCTTTAACAACTCTCCATGGGTCTGTAGCTTTATGAACGTCTGGCTGTGCGGTAATGTAACACCAGGTAAATATCTGAACGGTGGCCGTGACTGGCCTTCAGGTAATGCCGGCGGTGTTGTTCGTTATATGCCACGCCCTGATGTTTATATTATGGGTGGCGCTTTTGCGGTTTCTCCTCATAGCTATAACGGTGGCATTTCCGGCTGGTCATGGGCGCAGAGTGGGATTTCACAGGTCAGCACCGAATATGAAGTGGGCTGGATTCCTGAGTTTGGCCGTAATCATCTGATCGGCCATTACAAGGTTGGCGGTATGTATGATACCTCCCGCTATGAGCGCCTTTATGAAGGTTATACAAAAGGTACTAACCTCGGCGCCCCGACACAGAACTTTCATGGTCGTCAGGAATCAATCTGGGTTATGGCTGACCAGATGCTGCTGCGTCATGGCAAGGGTGATTCGAATGGTCTGGTTCTGGCGGGTTATTATAACTGGGCCAGTGGTAAAACCTCTCAGATTAATAATCATCTTGTCGGTGCTATTCTTGATACCGGCTGGTACTGGCACAGGCCGCTTGATAGCTGGGGTATTAATGTGCAGTGGGCCTCATTCAGCCGCTCAGCTATCCGCGCTCAGGAGGCAGCAGCTGCAGCCGGTCAGGCGCTGCCTGGCTGGAATTTTGGCGCTCCCTACGGCATCCAGGGGCATGAGACGATTTATGAAGCATTTTATACTTTCCATGTCCTGACCGGGTTTAACCTGCAACCTGATTTTCAGTATGTGAATCATCTCGGTGGCTCCACGCGCTACAAAGATGCTGCGGTTTTATCTCTGGCTATGACCCTCGCTCTCTGAGGGGCAGAGGCCTGGCGGGGGTGCGGTATGTTATTTTCTTTCTTGACGTGGAACATTTCAGGCCGCATTCCTCGCCATCATGCGTATTGCTGCTATTCTCCTCGCTGCCGGTTCCGGCAGCCGCTATACCGCTTCAGGCGGGTCCGAAACGCCTAAGCAGTATGTTCAGCTGGCCGGTGCTCCGGTCATCTGGCATGCCGCCAGGGCATTGTTGCCTCATGTGCACTGCCTTCTGCCTGTGGGTGACAAAGCCCGGCTGAGCGAAGTGCTCGACGGGCTTGATGTTCTCCCTCCTGTTGATGGTGGCGCAACCCGGCAGGCCAGCGTTCGTACTGGTCTTGAGGCTCTTGCTGCTCTCCCGGCAGAGCGGCGCCCTGACGTCGTGCTGGTTCATGACGGGGCCCGTCCTTACGTTACAGAGACACTTATTCATACTGTTGTGCAGGCGCTGGCTGATAAACCCGGTGCAATACCTGCCGTGCCTGTTGCCGACACGCTGAAGCGCGAGCATGGCGGTCTGATTGCAGACACCGTGCCGCGGGAGCATTTATTTCGTGCTCAGACCCCGCAGGGCTTTCATTTCGAAACGTTTCTCGATCTGCACCGTGCCGCAGCCGGAACAGATGCCACCGATGATGCCAGGCTGCTTGAAGATGCCGGCCTGAAGGTTGCTCTGGTGCGTGGTGATGAAGATAATATCAAGCTGACATATAAGGATGATCTCATGCGTCTTGAACGACTGGTAGGCCAGACCCTTCTGCCGCGTGTGGGCATGGGTTACGATGTGCATGCTTTTGAAGAGGGGCGGCCTCTTATCCTGTGTGGTATTACTGTGCCACACACGAAAGGTCTTGCTGGCCATTCAGACGCTGATGTGGGCATTCATGCTTTGTGTGATGCTATTTATGGTGCCCTGGCTGAGGGTGATATTGGTCGTCATTTTCCACCTTCGCAGAATGAGTGGAAAGATGCTGACAGTGCACGCTTTTTAATTCATGCAGGGCAGCGTATCCGCGATCGTGGCGGCAGGCTGGTCAATGTTGATCTGACACTCATTTGTGAGCGCCCGAAAATTGGCCCGCATGCTGAGGCTATGAGGGCCAGGCTGGCAGAACTGCTCGAGGTTGAAGTCAGCCGCATATCAGTTAAGGCAACCACATCTGAACGTCTGGGTTTTACCGGTCGTGAAGAAGGTATTGCCTGCACCGCGGCGGTTTCTGTTCTTATTCCCGAATAAGATGTGTTAGGCTGGCCCCTGAGGCCGGTGGTAGACTAAGTTTGCAAGGCAGCAGCCCGATGTTACGTCCTATTGATCTTGGTGGTGTCCTTATTGAGACGCCGGTTATTCTGGCACCTATGTCTGGTGTGACAGATCTGCCGTTTCGTAAGCTGGCCCGTCAGCTTGGGGCAGGGCTGGTTGTTTCTGAAATGATTGCTTCGTGGGCAATGGTGCGTGAGAATGACAATACACTGCGTATGGCAGAGGTTGTTGAATCAGGCGGTCCTAATGCTGTGCAGCTTGCCGGGTGTGACCCCGTTGCTATGGCCGAGGCCGCTCGTATTGCCGTAGGCCGTGGCGCTGATCTGATTGATATTAACTTTGGCTGCCCGGTAAAAAAGGTTGCTGTCGGGCAGATGGCTGGCTCAGCGCTGATGCGTGATGAGGCAGGGGCGGCGCGTCTGCTTGAGGCAACAGTTAAAGCTGTTAATGTGCCCGTAACCCTGAAGATGCGTATGGGCTGGGATCATCAGAGTCTCAATGCTCCCGTTCTGGGTCGTATCGCTCAGGAAGCAGGTATCAGAATGCTGACTGTGCATGGCCGCACACGTCAGCAGTTTTACAATGGGACAGCAGACTGGGCTTTTGTGCGTAAAGTTAAAGAGGCTGTTACACTCCCGGTTATTGTTAATGGTGATATTCTGACATCTGATGATGCCCGCGAAGCTATGGCTCAGTCAGGCGCAGATGGTGTGATGATCGGTCGTGGCTGTTATGGCCGCCCGTGGTTCCTGGCACAGGTGGCGCACTCTCTGCGTTACGGGCAGGAGGTTGCAGACCCGACATTGCCGGCGGAAAAAGCTATTGTCCTTCAGCATTACAATATGATGCTTGAGCATTTTGGTGAACGTCCCGGGCTCAGGCTCGCGCGCAAACATGTCTCCTGGTATTCCGCAGGTCTGCGACACTCTGCCGGGTTCAGAGCAGCATTTAACCGTGTGGATAATGCACCTGAAGCTATTCGTATGATTACTGAATTTTATGATCATATGATTGACACTAATGCTGTCCGGGAGCCGAGAAGCTCGCGTCATGCAGAGCTAACCACATGTGCTGCATAAGCATGATGCGGGCTGTGTGAACGGGAATGGCCGGAGACCAGATCAGAACGCCTGCTGAAGCTGCTTATCTTCTTGATGTTATGCCCGTTCCTTTGCTCGAGGTGGGAGCAGAGAACGAGATAGCGTTTGCTAACGCAGCAGCAGAAGAGTTTTTTGCAACCTCGCGTCGTCAGCTTTGTCAGCGGACGCTGCAGGAGCTGACAGGGCAGGATCATCCTCTGTTAGAACTCGTTGCAGCGTTACGCAGAGAGCATTGCAGAATTACAGAGTATGACCTGACCTTTCACTCTCACCGTTTTCATTATGAAGGCGTTACAGTATTTGCTTCGGATGTGCCCGACCGTGAGGGTGCGGTAGTGCTGACGTTTCATACGTCTCCGATGGTGAGGAATCTCGATCAGCAAACGCTTTTGCGCTCGGCAGCCCGTAGTATTTCGGGTCTGGCAGATGTGCTGGTGCAGGAGGTACGTAATCCTCTTTCCGGGATCAGAGGAGCAGCCCAGCTTTTGTCAGAAAATGTTGCTGCAACAGATGTGAAGCTGACAAAGCTGATTTGCGATGATGTTGACCGGATTGACGCTCTTGTTGAGCGTTTGTCGGCATTTACTGAAACATCATCTGAATACCGGCTTGTTAATGTACATCGTATTCTTGAACATGTGCGACAGCTGGCAGTGAAAGATTTTGCGGCTGAAATTATAATCTCAGAGCATTATGACCCGTCTTTGCCTTATGTCTGGGGAAGTCGTGATCAGTTTGAACGGATGTTTCTGAATCTTTTGAAAAATGCAGCTGAGTCTGTCAGGCGCAATAAGGGTGCCGGAAAAATTATTCTCGAGACACGCTATGAGCCCGGGGTCGGACGTATTTTGCCCGGCACGTCGCGCTGGCGGCATTTGCCCCTGGTGGTGAGTGTGTGTGATACGGGAGCCGGCGTTTGCGAGACAACGCGCAACCATTTATTTGAACCATTTTCAGATAAAGAGGCGGGTGATTATGGCTTACATCTGGCTTATGCCAGTAAGGTCACAGATGATCACGGTGGCATGATAGACGTAGAAAGTCGTCATAACTTCACAAAAATTAAAATCTACCTGCCTGCAGCTTCAGAGTCGCAAAAGTAGTTTTTTTTGCTATCGTGACGATGAAAATATAAAATACTGAGTGTCTGAACCTTTATGCCTTCTCTTCCCACCATTCTTATTGCAGATGATAACAGCTCAGTTCGTACCGTTCTGGGGCAGGCTCTGGGTCGGGCCGGATATCAGGTGCAGTTTTCCTCTGATGCAACTCTTGTTCTGCAGTGGGCAGAGGACGGAGAGGGTGATCTTGTTATAGCTGATGTGACTTTGCCTGACGCGAGTGACCTGACGCTTCTGAAGCGTATCAGGGCCGCTCGCCCTGATCTGCCGCTTATCGCTATAGGCTCAAGCCAGTCGGCAATGACAGCCGTGCAGATGGCACAATGTGGTGTAGCTGATTATCTTGTTAAGCCTTTTGATCTTGAGCATATGCTTAAGGCAGTCAGGTCGGCACTTTTATCTCCGGCATTGTCAGCGGGTGATGTGTCTTCTGGCGATAATCTGCCCGAACAGAGACTGGTTGGAGAATCTGTCGCCATTAAAAATGTGCGTCAGATGATAAGCCGGCTTAAAATGTCAGGTCTGCCTGTTGTTATCACGGGTGAAAGCGGCACAGGTAAGGCGCTTCTGGCACGCCTGATGCATGATAACAGTGCGCGCAGAGATAAGCCGTTTGTCACGGTTAATAAAACAGTCTTATCTTCAGCCGGAAGCTCTGAGCTCTGCAAAAGTGAGGATGGCGACTGGCGTGACTGCCTGAAACAGGCAACGGGCGGCACCTTATTTGTTGATGAAGTCAGTGAAATTCCTTCAGAGTTTCAGCTTGGTCTTTTACAGTTTTTGCATGAGCAGGAAGCCGCATCGGCAGCGGGTTTATCCCATGCTACTGGATATACTCAGGTTATTACAGCTACGCGTTATGATCTCCGCCAGGCTGTGCGAAGCGGCCTGTTTCGTGAGGATTTATATTACAGGCTTAATGTCGTTCCTGTTTATTTGCCGCCGTTGCGTGAACGGGCTGAAGATATAGCATCGCTTGTGGCGTATTTCTTTGCCCGTTATCAGTCAGAAAACCAGTCATCTGAACTCGATACGCAGGCGCTTGCGTGTTTGCAGGGGTTACACTGGCCTGGTAACGTGCGTGAGCTTGAAAATGTTGTCCGCCGTATTCTGACACTTTATCCGGATGATATGATTACCCGCGATATTGTTGAAGCAGCACTTTCAGAAACGCTGAATAATACGGGGGAAGAAATAAATGCATCTGATGATAATGGGTCATTTTCAGATGTCATTTCAGGTTATATCCTGCACTATCTGAAAGCTGAACGGGAGGGAGTGCCTGTGAATGACTTATATGCGCGGGTTATTTCAGAGGTAGAGAAACCTCTTATTCAGCTGACATTAGCCGAAACGCGCGGTAATCAGATAAAGGCTGCTACAATGCTGGGGCTTAACCGCAATACACTGCGTAAAAAAATACGAGAGCTTGAAATCCCTGTTATCCGGTTTCCGGGCTGATACTCTCTGATGAAACAGTGGCTCTCTCATTGTCATGAATGGCTGCTTAAAACGCGCCTCATATGGCTTTTGCGCTCTCTTGAACGGAAAAGCGTTGCTCTGACGCTTGCAGCTCTGGCTCTTGTCCTGGGGCTTGCGACATTTGTGGTGCTGTCTGCGGGCATGTCCCTTGGGCACTATATGGTCATTGAGCCGCTTGTCGTTATTCTCAACGCTTTTGTTTTATGTCTGCTACTGGCGGCTTTACTGATGCGTGCCGGCCCCATGCTGATGGAACATCGCAAAGGGCTGGCAGGAGCGCGCCTGCATGTCAGGCTTGTAACGTTATTTGGTATTGTTGCTGTTGCACCAACACTGGTTGTCGGGATTTTTGCAACTTTATTTTTTCATTTTGGTATTCAGATCTGGTTTTCCGACCGTGTAAATACAGCACTGAATGAGGCACTCGAAGTCTCGCGGGGCTACCTTAAAGAACATAATGCCAATATCCGCACCGATGCATTTTCTCTGGCAAACTATATTACCAGCGCACAAAATGAGCTGACTGCAAATGGTATGAACCTTTTGCAAAATAGCAGCGAACTGAGTGAGATGCTTGATAGTCAGGCCACAATTCGTGGTTTGACTGAAGCACTGGTTTATGACCCGATTACGAATAAGGTTGTGGCGGCAGGCGGGCTGATGAGCCGCACAGGATACCAGAAAGACCTTCCTCCGCCAGCTGCGACAGCGATGGCGCGGACCAGTGATGTGGCTATTCTCGATTCACCTGACCAGCGAACAGTTAGAGCTGTGGTTGAACTTTCGCAGACACCCGCTCTGATGCTTGTTATTACCCGCCTGGTGGATCCGAGTATTCTTGAGCATATGCACCGGACAGAAGGGGTGCTGGCTGACTACAGACGTCTTAATGCCAATAAAGCCAAAATTCAGCTGACATTTATTCTGATTTTTGCCCTTGTTGCATTACTTGTCCTGGCTGCTGCGGCCCTGATCGGCCTGGCTCTGGCGAATCAGATTGCCCGGCCACTGAGTTTACTGATTCTTGCTGCGAGAAGGATCAGTGAAGGGGATCTTGCCGTACATGTGCCTGAGGCAGACCGTGATGATGAGGTCAGCAGTCTTTCACGTGCGTTTAACCGCATGACAGAGCAGCTTGCCAGTCAGCGTGCTGAACTTATGGTAGCTTATGGTCAGATTAATGAACGGCGCCGCTTTACTGAAGCCGTTTTGTCCGGTGTGTCAGCCGGGGTGATCGGCCTTGATGTTGAGCAGCGTATTGAGCTGCCTAACCGTGCGGCCAGCCTGTTGCTTGAAACAGATATGATGAATGCGATCGGAGAGCCGCTTTCGCTCCGTGTGCCTGAATTTTCTGAGATTTTATCAGAAGTGGGCAGTACGACAGAAAATGTTATTACACGTGAGCTGCAAATCGGGCCGCCCGCTAAAAGGCGTACATTACTTGTACGGGTTGGCGCCGAGATGCGTGATCAGGTGGCAGAGGGCTACGTTATTACGTTTGATGATATTACAGCGCTTCAGCAGGCACAACGTAAAGCCGCCTGGGCGGATGTCGCAAGGCGTATCGCCCATGAAATCAAGAATCCCCTGACTCCTATTCAGCTCGCAGCTGAACGACTTAAGCGTCGTTTTCTGAAAGAAATTACATCTGACCCGGAGACATTTGCGCAATGTGCTGACACTATAGTGCGTCAGGTCGGTGATATCGGGCGGATGGTGGATGAGTTCTCGGCATTTGCACGTATGCCGCAGCCAGCCATGCGTGATGAGGATTTGTCGCGTATTATCCGTGAGGTTTTGATTCTTCAGCGTAATGCGCATGTAGAAATCACCTACAATGTCACTTTGCCTGAGCGGGGGCCGGTTGTGCGTTGTGACCGCCGTCTGATCAGCCAGGCTTTGATTAACCTTTTACAGAATGCGGCAGATGCCATTGCCATGACGCCAAAACAAGGCGATGTTGATAATAATGAAGAAGACGAAGGTGGAGCAGGTGAGATATGTGTTGCTATCGAAATGAAAGCAGAAACGGTTGAGATTTTAGTGATAGATAATGGTGCGGGACTTCCCTCCGGCGACAGGGACCGTCTGACTGAGCCTTATGTAACTCATAAGGCCAAAGGGACGGGGCTGGGGCTGGCAATAGTCAAGAAAATTATGGAAGATCATGGAGGTCTTATACACCTTCAGGACCGAGCAGAGGGAAGAGGAACTGTGGCTACTCTGATTTTACCGGTGAAAGATTCTTATGGCTCATGAAATCCTGATTGTTGATGACGAACCCGATATCAGAATGCTGGTGGAGGGGATTCTTGAAGATGAAGGGTACACAACCCGGGTCGCAGGTAATTCTGATGCTGCCATTCAGGCTTTTCGTAGCCGCAGGCCAGCTCTGGTTATTCTGGATGTGTGGTTGCAGGGGTCAAAACTCGACGGGCTGGGCATTCTCAGTCTCTTACAGGCCGAAGATTCTTCAGTGCCGGTTATTATGATTTCTGGTCATGGCACCATTGAGACAGCCGTTGCAGCTCTTCAGCATGGTGCTTACGATTTTATAGAAAAACCTTTTCAGGCTGATCGTCTTCTGGTTGTTGTCCGGCGGGCTATCGAGGCTGCACGTCTTACCAAAGAGAATGAAGAGCTTCGTTTGCGTGCAGGGCAGGAAGCTGAGTTATTTGGCAACAGCGTTCTGATCGCGGCTATCAGAAGTCAGATTGAGCGTGTTGCGCCTACAGGCTCCAGAGTATTGATTACGGGCGCCCCAGGTGCGGGGAAAGAGGTTGCCGCGCGTATGATCCACGCCCGTTCCCGGCGTGCTGATGGTCCGTTTATTGTGCTTAACTGCGCGACTATGGCGCCCGAACGTTTTGAGGGCGAGCTGTTTGGCATAGAAGGCGCAGCCGATGGTACCGGTCGGCGTATTGGCGTCCTTGAGCGCGCACATGGTGGTACTCTGCTGCTTGACGAGGTGGCAGATATGCCGCTCGAAACACAGGGTAAAATTGTCAGAGCCTTGCAGGATCAGACTTTTGAACGGGTTGGCGGTTCCACCCGGGTGAAAGTTGATATTCGTGTTCTCGCTACGACGAACCGTGACCTGCAGGCTGGTATTACAGCCGGGCGTTTTCGTGAGGACCTGTATTATCGTCTGGCTGTTGTGCCTTTGCGCATGCCGGCCCTGCGTGAGCGACGGGATGATATTCCTGGTCTGGCGATGCTTTTTCTGCACAGGGCTGCAGAGCTTGCAGGGCTGCCTCAGCGTGAGCTTTCTGCCGATGCTGTAGCTGCGTTACAGGCTTATGAGTGGCCGGGCAATATTCGTGAGCTGCGCAACCTGATGGAGCGTGTGCTGATCATGCTGCCGGGAAATACGACAGAGCCTATCCGTGCAGAAATGCTTCCCTCAACGGTGGGGGAGGGGGCGCCGGCTTTGCTAAAATTCGATGCCTCAGCAGATGTCATGAGCCTGCCGTTACGTGAGGCGCGTGATATGTTCGAGACACAGTACCTGCAGGCGCAGTTACTTCGTTTTGGGGGAAATATTAGTCGTACAGCGATTTTTGTTGGGATGGAGCGTAGTGCTTTACATCGCAAACTGAAACAACTTGGTGTAACATCAGAAGATCGTGGATCAGCATGAGAGCTGTCATGATAAAGAAAATGTTTCCAGGGTTATAATAAAAAAAGAGAACAGGGCCTCTGAAAATGGAAAAAGAAACTGGCTGCAATGTGCAGGATGCTTTTTTAAGTCAGATAAGGCGTTCACGCGCCTCTGTGACAATCTTTCTGGTGAATGGTGTCAAACTTCAGGGTAATATTACGTGGTTTGACGAAACAACAGTTCTTCTGAAGCGTGATGATCAGACACAGCTGATCTATAAACATGCGATCAGCACAGTTATGCCCTCTGTGCCGGTGAATGTTTTTGAAACGGCAGAAGAACCTGTATCCTCTGATAAAGAAATGTTTTTGCGTGACGACTTCCTCTGAAACAAAACCCGCAGCCGTACGCGGCGCTGTTATTCTGCCCTGGCTGCGTGCCACTCAGGAGCAGGACGTCAGAGCCGCTGAAGCACGTCTCGATGAGGCTGTGGGGTTAGCTGCTTCTATTAACCTGGTTATTGTAAGGCAGGCGGTTTTACTGCTGCGCACCCGCAGGGCAGCGACTCTTCTGGGTGTTGGTCAGGTTGAATCTCTGAAAGAGGCAGTTAAGGCTGACCGTATTGATGTTGTGGTTATTGATGCCCGTCTCACGCCAGGGCAGCAGCGTAACCTTGAGCGTGAATGTGGCTGTAAAGTTATTGACCGTACGGGTCTGATTCTTGATATTTTTGGTGCGAGAGCTGCAACAAAGGAAGGGACGCTTCAGGTCGAGCTGGCGCACCTTGAATACCAGCGCTCACGTCTTGTCAGGTTATGGACTCACCTTGAACGCCAGCGTGGTGGGTTTGGCTTTCTTGGTGGCCCTGGTGAGACACAGGTTGAAGCTGATCGTCGTATGATCGGTGACCGGATCGTCAGGCTAAAAAAAGAACTCGAGCAGGTACGCCGCACCCGGGGGCTGCACAGGCAGGCCCGCAAGAGAGTGCCATTTCCTGTTGTGGCTCTTGTCGGATATACGAACGCCGGTAAATCGACATTGTTTAATGCCCTGACCGGCGCCGCTGTTTATGCTCAGGACCAGTTGTTTGCAACGCTCGACCCGACGATGCGGGCGATTACCCTGCCGTCTGGCCGGCGTGTTATCCTGTCTGACACGGTGGGCTTCATTAGCGATCTTCCGACCGAGCTGATAGCTGCCTTTCGCGCAACGCTGGAAGAAGTGTCTGAAGCTGATATTATTTTGCACGTACGTGATATCGCCCATCCGGACAGCTCTGCTCAGAAAAAAGACGTTTATGGCGTACTTAATGGTATGGCCCAGAGTGGGATGATAGAGCCCGACTGGAGCAATCGTACCATTGAGGTGATGAACAAAGCCGACCTTATGGGTGGGCCCGAGGCTTTTCCTGAAACAGAAGAGACGGTTGCGATTTCAGCCATAACGGGTGATGGCCTGCCACAGCTGATGGCACTGATCGACAGGCATATCACAACGGCTATGATCCTCGTGCGTTATGAGATCCCTCTGGCTGAGGGCGCGGCCTCTGCCTGGTTGTATCAGCATGGAGAGGTCACAGAACGTGAAGATGGTGAGGAACGTATGACACTGACCGTACGTTTACAGCCACAGGATCGCGCACGTTTTGAAATGCAGTTTCGTCACATTCTGGCTGAAGTGCCGTAGCCGGATCGTCACAAGTGAGAATAGCTGTTGTCGGTGCCGGGGCGGTAGGATGTTATAGCGGTGCCCTCCTGGCGCGGGCAGGCTATGACGTGACGCTGGTCACCCGACCTGCGCAGTCTGCTCTTATTCAGGCCCGTGGTATCTTGCTGGAAGAGGGTGGTAAAAAACACACTATCCGGCTTAAAGCGGTTTCTGACAGTCAGTGCCTTCCTGTAGCCGATCTGGTTCTGGTCAGTGTTAAGGCCGGAGATAATGCAGCTGCTGCACCGCTGGTGCTGAGCCTGCTCGGTAAAGATACAGTTATTCTGAGCATGCAGAATGGTGTCGATACTGCAGCGCAGCTGAGTGAACTGACTGGCCGCGAGGTTTTACCCTCTGCACTTTATATTGCTGTTGACAGGGTTGAACCTGGCCACGTTGTGCACCGTGGTGGTCATCATATTATGCTGGGAAGCGGCAAGGGGAGCAGGCTGGCAGCTGCGGCCTTAAACCGTGCAGCCCCCCTGAAGGCTGAGATATCGCAGGATATACCATCAGTATTATGGGAAAAGCTGACAGTAAACTGCGTATATAATGCCCTTTCGGCCATTACCCTGATGCCTTATGCGGCTTTTGGGGAAACAGACGGTGCGGGTGCTGTAATTCAGATGGTTCTGGAAGAATGCCGTGTTGTTGCCCAGGCCTGCGGAGTGACACTCCCTGCGGATATGACGCAGAGGCTCCACCAGATTATACAGCATATGCCCACGCAGAAATCTTCAGCTGCACAGGATGTTATGAAAGGGCGGGCGACCGAAATTGAGTTTATTAATGGCTATATTGTGAGAAAGGCCGGTGAGTATGGTATTGCTGTACCGGTTAATTTTACACTTCTTGTTATTATCAGAATGATTGAAAAACGGCTGGCTCAGGAAAAACTGGTTTAGTCAAATTCTGCCGGCAGATCCGGGCAGGTATGAAAGCGGAAGAGTTTATTAATCTGTCCTGGCAGGACACGTCCTTCAGACAAATCTGCCGGAATTTCGTTTTGTGCAAAAAAGCGTATTTCACTGGTTTCTATGCTGGTTGCAGGCTGGCCTCCGGTAATTTCTCCCAGAAAAAAAAGTTTGGTAACACTGAAGGGCTCAGGTGGCATATGCTGCTGCGTACTGCGGTCGAGTGCCATAACCAGTCTGGTTATTCTTACCTCATAACCTGTTTCTTCAAAGACCTCTTTTGCGGCATTCTGAGCAGGTGTGTAGTTTGTGTCGGCCCAGCCTCCGGGAATAGTCCAGCGGTTTTTATCGAGAATTTCGCGTACCATCAGTATACGCCCCTGCTCATCAAAAATACCCGCCCGCACTTCGAGTTTAGGCGTGGCATAACCCTGTTGACCTGCAAAAAGAGAGGCGATCTTTACTTCAGAGTCATCACAGCCTGTGGCCATGATATGTGCGGCAAGCTTACGTAAGGTTTCATATCGCTCGCGGTCAAACGGGTCTTTGGCATAAGTGAGGCCTGTCTGAGAAATAGCCTGAATATCACGCGCCCAGAGAAGCCATGCCGGTTCAGTCATTGTTTATTCTCCTTTTGCGGGCTGATTTATATAAAAAAACGGGGGAGCTTTCACTCCCCCGTCGCAGACTTATATCAAAGCCGCCGGATTATGCGTCAATCTTTGTCGCACTCTCATGGTTTATCAGCAGGCTGTCACCATTCGCTGAGACAGGAATAGTCTGCCCGTCATGAATGCTACCCTGAAGCAAGAGCTCAGCCAGAGGGTTTTGCAGGCTACGCTGCACAACCCGTTTAAGCGGGCGCGCACCATAGACCGGGTCATACCCCTCGTTAGCAAGCCAGGCATGAGCCAGATTATCAAGAGACAGCGTTATTTTGCGGTCATCAAGCAGCTTTTGCAGGCGTGCAATCTGGATATCAACGATCTGAGCCATGTCTGCTTTTTGCAGACGTGAGAACAGAATAATCTCATCCAGACGGTTGAGGAACTCAGGGCGGAAGTGATCGCGTACAATCTTCATCACGCTGGCATGAACAAGGTCAGTTGATTCACCATCTGGCTGGTTTGCCAGCAGTTCAGACCCGAGATTGCTTGTCAGAATGATAATTGTATTACGGAAATCAACTGTGCGTCCCTGACCATCTGTCAGGCGGCCGTCGTCAAGCACCTGCAGCAGAATGTTAAAGACATCCTGATGAGCTTTTTCAACTTCGTCGAACAGAATAACCTGGTAAGGTCTGCGGCGCACAGCTTCTGTCAGCACACCACCTTCCTCATAGCCGATATATCCCGGAGGGGCACCGACCAGACGTGAGACAGCATGCTTCTCCATGAATTCGCTCATATCAATGCGAAGCAGAGCTTTTTCATCATCAAAGAGGAAGCGCGCCAGAGCTTTTGAAAGCTCGGTTTTGCCTACGCCGGTTGGCCCAAGGAACAAAAACGAACCGATGGGGCGGTTAGGGTCCTGCAGGCCTGCACGAGCACGCCGTACGGCATCAGAAACAGCTTTGAGAGCGGCTTCCTGACCGATAACAGAACGGCGCAGTTCATCTTCCATACGCAGCAATTTGGCACGTTCACCTTCAAGCATGCGGTCGACAGGCACGCCAGTCCAGCGCGAGACAACAGCCGCCACGCTCTGGTCAGTAACAGCCTGCGAGACGAGATCGCTTTTGCTGCTTTCGGCTTCTTCCTGCTGGGCTGTGGCAATTTTTGCCTGAAGGTCAGGGATGACACCATACATCAGCTCAGAAGCTTTGCCGAGGTTGCCTGTGCGCTGTGCGACCTCAACGTCAGAGCGTGCCTGGTCAAGCTGCTCCTGCAGCTTCTGCACAGCCTGAACACGTTCTTTTTCTGCATGCCAGGTAGCGCTCATGGCATCTGACTGCTCTTCAAGTTCAGTCAGCTCCAGTTCAACAGCTTCAAGACGCTCTTTACTGGCTGTATCATCCTCTTTACGCAAAGCTTCCCGCTCAATTTTGAGCTGGATGATACGACGGTCGAGTTCGTCAAGTTTCTCAGGTTTGCTGTCAATCTGCATCCGCAGACGGCTGGCAGCTTCATCAATCAGGTCGATTGCTTTATCTGGCAGAAAACGGTCAGTAATATAGCGGTTTGACAGGGTTGCGGCAGAAACAATAGCCCCATCGGTTATTCTTACACCGTGATGGAGTTCGTATTTCTCTTTAATACCACGCAGAATAGAGATGGTATCAGCCACTGATGGCTCGCCCACAAAAACCGGCTGGAAGCGGCGGGCAAGTGCGGCATCTTTCTCAATATATTTGCGATATTCATCCAGTGTTGTCGCGCCGATACAATGCAGCGTGCCACGAGCCAGCTCAGGTTTGATCAGGTTCGAGGCATCCATTGCGCCATCGGTCCGCCCGGCGCCAACGAGGGTATGCATTTCGTCGATGAAGAGGATAACCTCGCCTTCGGCACTTTCAATTTCTTTCAGTACAGCTTTAAGGCGTTCTTCAAATTCACCACGAAATTTCGCGCCGGCAACCAGAGCGCCCAGATCAAGCGAAAGCAGCTTTTTGTTTTTAAGGGCTTCAGGCACGTCACCATTGACGATACGCTGGGCAAGCCCTTCTACAATAGCTGTTTTACCAACGCCTGGCTCACCGATCAGAACCGGATTGTTTTTGCTGCGGCGGGCCAGAACCTGAATGGCGCGACGAATTTCTTCATCACGACCAATAACCGGGTCGAGTTTGCCTGCCTGTGCAACAGCAGTGACGTCACGTGCATATTTTTTAAGCGCATCAAAGCCGGCTTCAGCATTTTCGCTGGTTACGGTGCGCCCTTTGCGGATTGCCGCGACGGCACTTTCAAGCGCAGAGGCAGAGGCGCCGTGTTTTTGCAAAGCCCTGCCTGCGGCTGTATTCGATGCGGCAATGCTGACAAGGAGCCGGTCCTGGGCAACGAAGGAGTCACCTGCTTTTGCAGCAGCCTGTTCAGCGTCATCAAGGAGGCGAATCAGGTCAGGCGTGGCCTGTGGCTGGCCCGCCCCACCACCTTCTACACGAGGCAATTTTGCCAGGGCTTCGGTGTTCGAGGCTTTAATCTGTTCAGGGTTGCCGCCAGCAGCGCGGATAAGGGCAGAAGCTGCCCCTTCGTCGTCGTCAAGCATTGCTTTGAGCAGATGCTCAGGAGTCAGCTGCTGGTTAAAATCACGCAGAGCAATGGTCTGTGCAGCCTGTAAAAACCCTTTTGACCGTTCAGTAAATTTTGCAATATCCATAATATTCCTCTTGTCCCTCTTATCTCAGGCAACTAAAGGCCGTTTCTCACCCCGGTAAGGCAGTGAGGGGATGAATGCTTCACCCATACTCAGAGATTGGCACCCTCATTTCAACAATCAAGAGCTGTAAGAACAAAATGTTAATATTTTAGGCATTTATGTTAAAAAATATGAAACTGATTGATATTAATGTGTTGAGTGAAATTATTTAATACTGCCACCCTGCTATATAGGCTGGAGGATGGCAGTATTAATGCGTTAAAAAATATTATTTTTTAACAACGGGCTGGCGCGTTTGCCTGAGGTTTTTAATGAAGTTATCATCAACGTTAAGATGCCCCTTAACCAGGTGAGGCGGGGTCAGAGCCAGCCAGTTATTGAGCGAAATATCTTTATATTTATCAGTGTGAAAGACATTGATGACGCGCAGAGGCTCATCGCCAATATTTTCAATATAATGCGCTAATGTTCTTGGCACATACCCGACATCACCAGGGACGAAGTCAAAGGTCCGGGCATTATTAACCGCATCAAATACCGTCATGCGCGCTTTGCCACTGATATAATATTGCAGCTCGTCAGCATCGGGGTGCCAGTGAACCTCGCGCAGAGCGCCAGGATCGAGATCAATGAAAAGTGCAGCGAGGCTGGTAACATCGAAATTGCGTGAGTCGACAACCTGTGTTGCGCCACCCGGATAGGCAGTCGGTGGCACCTGAGAGGCACGGAAAACATATTTATCAGTATAGGTTACGGCGCCCAGTTCTTTACGCACCTGCTCAAGCGGCGGGGGAACAGGCTGACGGAAAATATATTTTTCGCTGGCAGGAATATTGTTAAATGCGGCTTCTGGCAGGCCAAAGTTTTTTGCCAGGACCTCGCGGGGAATGTGGGCAAACAGCTCTGTAACAAGCAGTGTCTGGTTTTCGGAGAAATTGCCATCATTGAAAACAAGAACGAACTCTGTGCCTTCTTCCAGCCCCTGAATAGCGTGAGGGAAGCCAGCCGGTGCAAACCACAGATCCCCAGGTTCAAGATCTTCAATCAGTGTCTGACGCTGGTCATCAATCAGGTAAAAACGCACTTTACCTTTCAGCACATAAGCCCACTCAGCTTCTTTATGCCAGTGCATTTCGCGTACAACGCCGGGGGGGAGGCGCATGTTGACGATAGCCAGCTCTTTAAGAGCACCCATTTCACGGCATGTGACTTCACGTGCCCATCCG
This sequence comes from Acetobacter sp. DmW_043, assembly GCF_002153485.1. Lineage (NCBI taxonomy): Bacteria > Pseudomonadati > Pseudomonadota > Alphaproteobacteria > Acetobacterales > Acetobacteraceae > Acetobacter > Acetobacter sp. DmW_043. Next base: position 40,766 of record NZ_JOMN01000027.1, read on the forward strand.
CCATCTTCCAGGCGGTTATGTGCCATCGCGAAGGGGAATTTCAGGTTGGGCAGGCCTCCGTTATCGGTCGCAGGCGGCAGGAAAATATCCGGGTTCTGAAGTTCAACTTCCGGGTTGCGCGGGCCTGCAATATCAGCGCCTTTAGAACCTCTGACTGGTTGTTTGAGTTCTGTCATGAAGATAATCCTTTACGATGTGACCTGTAACGGGGTTGCAGACCTGTTTTCAGGTGAGAAATGACAGGAAAAAGAGGCCTGATTATTTATACGAACGTGGCCCCTGACGTTGGATCTGAAGTTTTCCGACGATTTTTTGCTATGAGAGCAACTAAAAGAAGAGAAAACGTTGCGATAATTAAAGAAGCATTATCTTTAACTATTTTATCGATGTAGAAACCTAAAGCACCTCCGGAGGCAAATCCTAATAAAACAAAAAAGAAAATGCCTGACCACATCAGGTTGGGTTCACCGTTGATGCCGTCTTTTTTGAAAAAACTTTGTGCCAGAAAATTAAAGGCCATCTGCACAACAAAGGTAACTGCGACGTTGCCGTAGAGCATGCCATGATCTTTATGAAAAGCATTGCCCTGCATACCGGCAACAAAGCTGATAGCCAGTGCCAGCACTTCAGGGCGAACAATACCATAAAAAGCTGTGGCGCTGATCAGTGCCAGCCCCAGGCACTCACACCATAGTACAATGATTGTGAAGTTACGCCCTTTTGAAAGAAGTGTCGTCATGACAACACCACAGAAGGCGGAGCCGAGACCAAAAGCAATAACAGAGCCAAAGGCAAACCAGAAGGCAGACCAGTCACCCTGTACCAGGCGATACCCAACCTGCACGACGTTACCCGACTGCACGGTAGCAAAGGTCTGTGCATGGTAAAAAGTCCAGGCATTCATCAGACCTGCGCAGAATGCGAGTATAAAGCCTATCCCTTTGTCTTCCATGAGTGGATATTGGTTTTTTCTTAACGTTTCCTGAGAGGAGGCGGCAATCATATCAGTGCTCCAGAAAAGGCCATGAAGATAATCAGCCGCACGATGTAATTGTTTGGTTGCGGAGAATCTTACACTACTGAAAATGTTTGTTTATTGAAAGCCTGATTATATTTTGTCATAAAAATCTTTGTAATGTCAGATAACCTGAGTGTATTTTTTATGAATTTATAAGGGGTTTCTTAAAGGGGAATGTTGCAGAGTGGTATAGTGTCACTGTCAGAGCTGATGACATTCATCATGGATTTTCTTAACATAAATGGTGTTTTCTGGTGCTGCCATATGAAGTGACTTCTAACAATTTATGCGAGAAAAAACTGGTTTGGTGAGCTATAAGCGCACTATTTTTTTCTGGTGAAATTTTTCAGGTCAGCACGATATAAAAGCGGCACCTGAGGGGAGCAGATAAACTTCCCTTCTGTCAGGTGCCTTATGAGTCAGATCATATTCTCAGTGATTTTCTTAACTGTTCAGCCGTAATGTGAAAAGCACTGTATCTTAACCCGGGGGCTGGGTAACAGGTGGCGGAGATTTATGCTCAGGGTCTGAAAATCTGGGTACCCGGCCGTGATGCCCAAAATTGACCAGGCGTGCTTCTGCCAGATGTATTTTGCCAAACAGATCAATACGTATCAGCAGCATCGCGCAGATTGCACCGATAAAAGGGGCAGTCAGATAGATCCAGAAATGATGCCATTGCCCGGAAGCCAGAGCTGGCGCGAAACTTCTGGCAAGGTTCGTACTGTTGCCAGAGAGCCAGGCGGTAACCGGGTTCATAAATAAAAAGAAAAAACCGGCAGCCCATGGTGAAAAATATTTAAGAGCCGGGTGCCCCAGAAGCCAGATGATCATAATGACCAGTAAAAAGGTTGTGCCAAATTCTGACATAAAGGGCCATAAAAGCGAGACATCAGGGTTAGGCATTGTAGCGGCAAAGCTAACACTTGCCATCGCTCTGTCCCAGAAGGGAAACAGCGCGCCGGCTCCCATAAGCAGCGCAATGCCCAAACAGGCCCCGATAAGCTGCGCCAGAATATAACCCAGTGTGTCGATCCATGTGAGGCGGCCATACATGTAAAACGCGAGCGAAACAGAAGGGTTAAGGTGTGCACCACTGACTTTGCCAAAGCGCGTATAAGCTGCAATGCCACCTGAAAGGCCAAAGCACAGCCCGCATAATGCTGTTTGCAACACGGCATGGCTGGCCAGATGCTGGCCAAGGGGAATATGTGTCGAGAGAAGGAGCGTATTAGAGACAACACCGCAGATGATCAGAACCGCAGTGGCGAGGCTTTCACATCCATAAAGCTTCCAGTGCAGGGGGCGGTCAGGGCGTGGCTGCCCGGCCAGAGGACGATCTTCAGTATGTTTTTTAAAATGCAGAACAGACACAGTACCAGGGGTTCCTTTTGAAAAACTGTTTTACAACGGTTCTGCACAGGCCCGGTGAACGGCTGGTGAAGTATTGACTTTACGGAGGCAGGTGCAGCGGAGCTCCCGTTTAAAGGAAGCTCCTCTGTATTTTACGCAGCGTTCAGCTGTGCTTCAGCAAACTCATAGTTAGCAAGTTTGTCGAGGAAGTTTGTGATGTAGTCAGGACGACGATTGCGGAAGTCGAGGTAGTAAGCGTGCTCCCATACGTCGAGACCCAGCAGTACTTTACCGTGGCCTTCGGCCAGAGGGTTTGAGCCGTTAGCTGTTTTGGTTACAGCCAGTTTGCCGTCTTTACCCAGAACAAGCCATGCCCAGCCAGAACCGAACTGAGAAATAGCAGCCTGTTTGAACTGCTCACGGAAAGCTTCGTCGCTGCCAAAGTCGCTGGCAATTTTAGCAGCCAGTTTTGCAGGTACTTTGCCGCCGGCAGGAGAAAGGTTCTGCCAGAACAGGATGTGGTTCCAGTGCTGACCAGCATTGTTAAATACAGGAGCCTGTGCGGCATCGCCTTTAACAGCCAGGATGATTTCATCCAGAGACTTGCCTTTAAGTTCAGGCTTGGCTTCAACAAAGTTGTTGAGAGCTGTTACATATGCCTGGTGGTGCTTGCCATGATGCAGTTCAAGCGTTTCCTGGCACATGCCGCGAGCAGCAAGCGCATTTGGGGAATAAGGAAGAGCTGGCAGTTCGAAAGCCATTATTTTATACTCCGTCAAAATGAAGGACGGCGGAGTGCCGTGACTACAGAGCTATGAAGCTGAGGCTGACACGTCAAGGGACAGTCCTGGTTAGTGTGCCCCTCAGAACCCTGCCTCACACAGTTGTGCTTATGCTAAATACGGCATTTTCATTCGTTTCAGCGTATGTCACACAGCGTTGTCGAATATTATTTATTATCTTTTCATAATGACCTGTACCGGTCACAAAGCGTGGTGTGCGATCTATGCAGGGTGTTCAGACTTTTGAAAAATACGTTTTTAAAGCTGACCCGGATCGTGCCTTATGTGCAAGTTTTTTGCCGGAACCTGCCCGGCAGAATATTTTTTTGCTCCTTGCGTTTCATGACGAAATAACCAGAGCCCTTGTGCCTGGTCGTTCAGCTACGATTGCAGGCCCGATGGCGGCCTATATCAGGTTGCAGTGGTGGCGTGACGTGCTTGAGGGCACCCGTCCGCCTGAGCACGAACTGGCTCCGCTGTTGCTCAGTGCCCTGCAGGCAAAAAAATTTCGCACCGAAACAGTTACGGACCTTCTGGAGGCAAGGGAAAGTGAACTGTCGGCAGAAGGGGATCCGTCATCCTGGGCTGCGATGATGCTCAAAGGCAGTGGTGGCCTTCAGCGCGCTGTGGGTGAGGCGCTGGGCATTACAGATGCAGAGACGCTCGACGGTCTTGCCGCATGTGGTGCAGCTTATGGTGCAGGGGCAATGCTTCGCCACTGGCCGGTGCTGCAAAAGGCGGGCGGGCGTTATCTTTTTCCTGGTGAGGCTGATGGGCTCAGGCAGGCAGGCCTTGTGTTTCTGGCTGAGGCAGAGCAGAAAATCGCGAGGGGGTCGCTTGCGGCAAAGGCTGCATTGCCAGCCGTGCTGGCGCGTCGTGACCTGCAGCGTGATAGTAATCAGGCCGGCCGCCCCAGAGGCCTTGGGGATAAATGCGCCGTTATTGCAGCCGGCCTGAAAACACGCTGGTCAGGCAACAAAACCTGACCAGCAGGATTATTAATGCCGTTCAGGCATCATTGGCCGTCATATGCTCCATAATGCCGATCAGAGCAGAATAGTCTGAATCAGGCGAAGCGCGTTTTGTCAGTGAGAGCTGTTGCGTAACAGCTGCCAGTGTTGGCACAGGCACAGCCTCGCGTGCAGCGGCATCCACAAACAGGCGCATATCCTTCTGCATCAGGCGGGCAGGGAACTGAGGTGAGAAGTCACCATTTTTGGCTGCGAGGATTTTGCGTTTGTGGTGCGGCGAAATAACGGCCACATTATCAAGCGCGTCAAACAGCATCGACCGGTCAAGGCCTGCTGCCAGCCCATAAGCAATACCCTCTGCAACCGCAGCAAGGCCTGCACCCATAATGGCGTTAATGACGAGTTTGAGGCGCGCACCACTGCCGGCGGGGCCGGCATGGATCGTAATTTTACCAATGATGTCAAAAACTGGTTTCGCACGGGCCAGTTCTTCGTCTGTGCCACCGGCAAGAACAACAAGTGCGCCTTTATCAGCCTCGGGTGTGCTGCCTGAAACCGGGCAGTCTATGACAACCGCGCCACTTGCCTGGCCAGATTCGTACAATCTGGTTGTCGCTTCGGGAGAGACAGAACTCGTGTTAAGCAGTAATGCCCCTTTTTTAATACCGCTGAGTGCCCCGTTTTCTCCATACATAGAGGCGGCAAGAGCCTCATCGTCAGGTACGCACACTAAAACTATGTCAGCGTTACGGGCGACGTCTGCCGGAGCAGGTAAAAAAGAGACTGAGCCATCGCCCCCTTTGCCAGAGGGCGTGTAGGCAATAATGCCATATCCGGCCTGCTTAAGGTGAGCAGCCATACGGCAGGCCATTGCACCAAAGCCAATGAACCCAATAGTCTGAGAGTGTGCCATGCGCTGTGTTCCTTATCTTTATATGTCTTCACGAGCATTATGGTAATATGCGCCGGTATGCCCATAACTGACGACCGGGCGACTATCCAGCAGGGATAATGAACTATGACAGTCTATCGCTATCCACGACCAGCCCCTTCAGAGATCACTCCGCGTCATTTGTTTCTTTCTCGCAGAAAAATGATAGCCTCAGCAGCTATGGGCGTGGCAGCAGCCGGTGTGTCGCCTTATTCTGCTCTGGCAGCAGAGGCAGGGCAGATCGACGGGCGGGGCTGGCCTGCGCCTGATAAGCCGACATCGCTGAATGATATTACGCATTATAATAATTTTTACGAATTCGGGACGGATAAATCTGATCCTGAAGCTTTATCAGGTGATTTTGTTTCAAGGCCCTGGCGTGTGCAGGTTGACGGGCTGGTTGACCACCCGAAGGTGTGGGATATTGATGAACTGATCCGTCAGTTCGGGCAGCAGGACCGCCTGTATCGTATGCGCTGTGTTGAAGCCTGGTCGATGGTTATTCCGTGGAACGGGTTTGAGCTTGGTGCGCTGTTGCGTGCAGTCTCACCTAAAAGCGAAGCCCGTTACGTTGCGTTTACCTCTGTTGTCAGGCCTGAGCAGATGCCAGGGCAGAGAGGCGGGGCATTTTCTCTGACATGGCCGTATACTGAGGGACTGCGGCTTGATGAAGCAATGCATCCGTTAACTATTCTGGCAACTGGTGTGTATGGGCAGACGATGCCAGCACAAAACGGCGCGCCTGTCAGGCTGGTGGTGCCATGGAAATATGGTTTTAAAGGCATCAAGTCGATTACGCGCATTACGCTCACCGATAAACAGCCACCTGCAAGCTGGAACGTCATGGCCCCGAATGAATATGGATTTTATGCCAACGTGAACCCTGCTGTTGATCACCCGCGCTGGAGCCAGGCAAGTGAGCAGATTATTGGGCAGGGGAGTTTGTTTTATACAGCACGTAAACCCACTCAGCTTTTTAACGGATATGCAGAGCAGGTAAGCGGGCTTTATAAAGGCATGGATCTGAATAAGGATTTTTAGGTGATGTCAGGGCGGTCAGTCTCTTCGCGACAAAAAAACGGGTTTACTCCCGTTAAAAGGCAGGTGCTGCTTTATCTGTTTTTTCTGGCTCCGTTCGTGTTTGACCTTACAGCCGGTGTTATGGGCAATCTGGGGCCTGACCCTGCACACTACTGCCTGCATGATTTTGGTCGTTATGCGATACGTTTTTTACTGCTCTCCCTCGCAATTACGCCGCTAAAGCGCTTTGCAGGGGTTGATCTTATGCTCTGGCGCCGGCCGCTGGGCCTGCTGGCGTTTACTTATGCTGCGCTACATATTTTCTTTTATGTGGTTGTGATCAGACATGTTGATACGCATGTTTTGTGGCGTGATGTCACAACACGCCCTTTTCTGATTTTTGGTTTGCTGACTTTTTTAATTTTGTTACCCTTGGCGCTGACGTCAACCCGTAAAACAATAAAGGCACTGGGGCGCTGGTGGCGGCCTTTGCATCGTCTGGTGTATGGTGCGGCTATCCTGGCCAGTATCCATTATATGATCGCGTTTAAAACGTGGCATGTGCAGCCTTTTGTGTATGCTGCTCTGGTTTGTATTTTCCTGTCTTTTCGTCTGATCAGGAAAGGTCGCACCCCGCGCCGTGCCTGAATGTAAGAAAATAACAGCCTGTGATACAACAAATATGACGACAAAAGAGATGAGCGGCAGGCTTGCATTTGCAGGTGAGGGGGTCCATGCTGCTCATTGCAGATGATATGTTTCTTTTGATTAGACATCCTGACAGAAAGTATTACGATGCGAATGAAATTTTTGCTTGCTGGTCTTGCTGGTTTTGCTCTGATGACACCGGTAGTCCATGCCGATACACTGCATAACGACTGGGAAAATTATAAAGCCGGGCGCGCTCTTAAACGCCTCTCCGGCGAGGGACAGAAAACTCTTACTGATGTTTTCCAGATTCAGGCTCTGCTGAACCAGGGAAAAACCAGCGAAGCTCTTCCTCTTCTGGCTGATGCTCAGAAAAACCTGCAGGCTGCGGGTCTGTCAGAGAAAAAATTTCTTGCAGATGAAAAACAGCTGACGGCCGCTTCAGGTCATGTGGCTGCACCTGCACATAAAAGCACGACCGGCACAGTAACCTGGATCCCCGTTGGTGGTCAGTTTGTTGTTGATGATACGCTGGTGCCTGAAAAACAGCAGGCTGTTAAATCAGCTAACGATAAGCTGAAAGCTGGTCAGACGGATCAGGCAGCACAGGTATTTCAGGTGGTCGGTCAGGACAGTGACCTGATGATTGCTCTGGCACCTCTGAACGATACTCTTGCCAGTCTGCACCGCGCTGAAGTTTTCGCTGAAGCGAAACAGAGCAAGGAAGCTCTGGATGCGATTTCAGATATCCTGAATGGCATTATTTTCATCTCTGATAATGTATTTATTACGGCAGCACCTCCTCCGGGAGCAGCTGCGCCTGCTGCTGCAGCACCGGTGAAAAAGTAAGTTTTTATACTTTCCCCGCTGTTATAAAGCGGGGAAAGTAGTTTTTAGTGTTGGTTACGCGATTTTTCTCAGAAGAGCCGCAGAGCTTTGGTCAACATTGATAAATGTGACCGTTTTTCCTCTGCCTCGCAGGCGGGCTGCAATTTTCTCCACTGTATCCGCCGCACTTATATCCCATATTCTTGCCTGACTTAAGTCGAGCACAATTGTGCTTTCCGGTGCCTGAAAATCTATGGCATCGTTAAGAATGTCAGTTGAAGCAAAGAAGATTTGTCCCGCAACATAGTATGTTATGGTTTGTGCATCGGCACTGGTTTGGCTGGTGACATGTAAAAGCTTCATCACCTGAAATGAGAAAAACAAACCATTCAGCAACACGCCACAGGCAACGCCGGCTGCAAGGTCGTGCGTGAGAATAACAACCCCCACAGTAACCAGCATAACAGTTGAGGAGAGGCGGGGGTGACGTATAAGCTCGTTAAGAGATGACCATGAAAACGTGCTGACAGAAACCATGATCATAATGGCAACCAGTGCAGCCACGGGCACTTTTGCAACGAAATCGTGAAAAACTACCAGCAGAAGAAGCAGAAAAGCACCAGCCGTAAAGGTTGAAAGTCTGCCTTTGCCACCATAGCGCAGGTTGCCAACAGTCTGACCAATCATACCGCAGCCAGCCATGCCGCCAAAAAGGCCTGCGAGAATATTTGAAATCCCAAGCCCGGTGCATTCCATTCGTTTATTGCTGTGAGTGTCTGTCATTTCGTCAACAACAGTGGCGGTCAGCAAAGATTCAAGAATACCCACCATGGCCATTGCCACAGAATATGGCAGCACTATTTCCAAAGTTTCTAACGACCAGGGCACAGCAGGCAGAGTAAAGGCAGGCAGACCTTTTGGTAAGGCACCCAGGTCTGCAACGACGTGAACCGGCATCGGCCAGACCATTGTTACTGTTGTGAGTACCAGGATGCAGATAAGAGGGGATGGGATGGCAGTTGTTATTCTCGGCAGAAGATAGACGATCGCCAGCCCCAGCGCGATCAGAGCATAGGTCTGCCAGCTGACATGGATCATTTGTGGCAGCTGGGCTGAAAAAATCAGAATAGCCAGCGCGTTGACAAATCCTTTCTCAACATCGCGCGAAACAAAACGCATCATGCTCTGTAGTTTTAGCGCGCCAAAAAGAATTTGAATAAGGCCAGCCAGGGCGGTGGCAAGCAGCAGATACTGAAAGCCGTGGCTGTGCACTAGGCCGGCTGCGACCAGAGCAACTGAACCTGCCGCGCCCGAAATCATACCGGGCCGGCCGCCTGTTATGGCAATGGCAATGCTGATGACAAAGGAGGCAAAAAGGCCGACCTCAGGGGCAACTCCTGCAGCGTAGGAGAAAGCGATAACTTCAGGAATAAGAGCGAAGGTTCCCACCATGCCGGCAAGAATGTTTTTGACAGGACTGTCTGTCCATTCCCGGATGTACTGGTTAACGGTCACACAAAACCTTTCTGTCTCAAAGACGATACTGTTCTGTTTATTAAAAAAGGGTGAGCGAACAGTTTATCGTGACAGAGCCAGGAATGTAAGAGCCGAATACCCTCAGCACGTTAGCCTGTGGTGTGTGAGGGTATAGTTCAGCTATAGCGCGGCTCAGAACTCAGCGCGGATGGAGCCAAAGAACTGGCGCGGAGCACCAAGCAGAATGGACTGATTGTTAAAAGCGCTGTTGTTTGAGTTATCCATCGTGAAACCGTTTTGCCCCATTGTTGAGGCATATTTCGTGCCTGACAGATTATAGATGTTAAAAGAGAACACGATCTTATGCACATTAAGCGCACGCTTTGAGCTAAGGCCTATGTCATGAAGGGTATAAGACAGACCAAGATCGCTCATCCAGTAGGGAGCCATTTTGAAGTCACCAACATAGTCAAAGCTGCGGCGGCTGTAATATTGCGCATCAACATAGGCTTCAATGCTGTGATACTCGTAAGAGAGGCGCGATTTATACATAAATTTAGGGTAGGCAACGACCTGATGGTTTTTTGCATTATAGGTTTTGCCACCGCTTGAAATGTTCTGATCATAGACTGAATGATTGTAGCTTACGCTGTTAAACAGTGCCAGGCGCGGAGCCAGCATAACTGTAATGCCGGCATCAACACCATTCATGGTGACACCGCCTACGTTCTGCACTGTGGCCGTTGTGTTTGAGAGCAGGGCACCACTGCCTGTGTTTGAAAGAATTTGTTGCAGGCGGTTGTTAAAGTTTGTCCGGTAAAGATACAGACTGGCCTGAACAATTTTGTCGGTATAGCGATAGCCAGCGGCAAAGGTCCATGCAGTTTCCGGACGCAGAGAGTCCTTTGTCGCGTTATAGGCTGCCTGTGAGACGGCCATTGGCGCGTTGCTGGAGTTATAGCCTGACTGAGAATAGGCGTGGGCATTTTTAGAAATATCAAAGAAAATCTGGTGTTTTCTCAGGAAAATCCAGTCAGCACTGATATGTGGAAGAAAAGCATAAGCTGTTGTCAGGCTCTGGCTGCTGGTGAGAGTGGGGTACATCAGGCTCCAGTTTTGTGCATCGCCAACCCGTGTGACATTTTGCATAGATTTAAAGCCAAAATGCAGAGCAAGTGACGGTACAGGGTGCCAGGTATCCTGCACAAAGGCCGTGAATGTATTGGTATTATACTGCTGACCCCAGAGGGTACGTCTGGGTACGCCTTTAAAGCTGCCAAACGGGTTCAGGGGAGAGCCCTCACCAGGCAAAGGCTGCTGATACGCATAGGCAAAGCTTGAGTAATGGTTGTTTTCATACCATACGCCAGCTGAAATGGCATGATGTCCTATAGAATAATTAAATGATGAAAGAATGCCATAACGCTCGATATAGGGTTTGCGCACCTGTTCAAAAATACGCCCGCCATTAAGGCGTACTTTATCGTCTTCAACCGGGCAGGGGCTGGCTGTGGGGTTTGAGCAGGCGTAAGGGTTGGCATAGGTGCCGTGCCCGGTTTCCTCATGGCCATAAAATGTGGTTTTCCAGCGTAGTTTATTTGTCAGCAGCAGGTCAGCTGTTACCCCGCCAAAGTAATCCCCTGATGTCGCTGTGCTGTCATAATAAGAGGCATCTTTCGGGTCGTTAATATTTTTATATGATGCCGGAAATTTTCCTTCCGAAGCGTTATAGGCATTCTGCCAGGCGTTAGGCAGCCCATAAAAATTATCAATATAATAGCCGTTATTCTTCAGCCAGTTGGGCGTATAATCCTGGTAGTTGACCATTTGTAGCTGGTCCCAGTCAAAAAAGGCTGACACCTGGCTTTGCCTGCCAATGGGTTGTACCAGCTTGGCGTTGACCTGTTGCATAAACTGGTCACCGCCGCCTTTCCATTTATCTGTCTGGTTACGCATATAAGAGGCATAAAATTTTGTGCCGCTGTCGTTCAGTCTGCCAGAATCAAAACGGAAAAAAGAGTGGTATAGCGCATTACTGCCAAAGGTCTGGTTAATCTGCCCACCCATTTTGTCCCGCGGTGATGAGGAGACATAGTTGATCGTGCCCCCCAGATTGTTGGTGCTGGCGGATGATTCAGCTCCGGCGCTCTGGGTAACATCAAGGCGTTCAACATTTTCAGATGAAATGGCCTGGATAGGGTTCAGACCATTATAGTTACGAAAAGTAGGTTCACCCAGCGGCATACCATCAAGGGTCATACCAATAGCCGTTTGCTGGAAGCCATGCATGTAGAGCTGGTTAGAGTAAGTGTCGAGACCTTGCGGATCGTCAGACTGAAACTGCACACCGGGCATTTGCGCCAGAGTTTTAAGGGGGTTGGTGCCGGGTACCTGCTGCTCAAGAATCTGGTGTCTGAGCGTTACTTGTGAAGAGCGCAGAATATGGCGGCCGCTTACAGCCAGTTCTTCAGACTGAGCGACCGGGGCGGTTCCCTTTTTTTTCTTTTTGGGTGCTGCGGTATGAGCGGGGTGAGATGTGTTGCCTGTATGTAAGGTCGCAGCATGTGTCTCGGCCAGGAAAAATATGCCGCATACCGGCAGCCATCTGACTGAGGAGAAAATTTTCATGCGAAAACCTTTGGGTAAAACATAAGGGCGAATTCCACTGCGGTTAGCATAAGACGCCCTGAATTTTTAGATATAAACATGATCATCGTAAGTTTGATTAATAAATAAATAAGGCAGTGAAACATAAATATCACACAAAATAAAACGTATATTAAAAATAAACGAATTAATTTCGTTGTTTTTTATGTGATTTCTGTAATATGCTGCAAAAATCGTGGAAACATTCTGTGTGCTCATAATGTGCAGCGTGAAGGATGAGTATGATGGCGTTAGCAGTTTATCAGAATAACTTTACAGACAAGGCAGCTCAGAAATGGCAGGTCAAACGCCTGTCATCTCATATTGGTGCTGTCGTTAAGGGCGTGGAGCTGCATAAGCCGCTCTCTGTCTCTGATATCGCCTCTCTTCGTGGTCTTTTGCTTCAGCATCAGGTGCTGTTTTTTCGTGATCAGGAAATTACACCGCGCCAGCATCGTGACCTTGGTCTGGCATTTGGCTCGCTGCACCGGCATCCTGTTTATCCTACGGTGCCTGATGTGCCTGAGGCCATTGTGCTTGATACTGCTCAGAATGACCTGAAAGATAATGCCTTGTGGCATACAGACGTCACATTTTCTGAGACACCGCCTATGGGGGCCATCCTGGTCGCCCGCCACCTGCCTGAAATAGGCGGAGATACGCTATGGGCCAGTGGCACAGCCGCCTATGATGCTTTGTCAGAGCCTATGAAAGTCCATCTGGACAATCTGACCGCATTGCACGATTTTACACGGTCCTTTCCTTTGTCACGTTTTGGACGAACGGAGGAGGAACGTCGTCGCTGGGCTGAAATTCGCAACAGCCATTTGCCTGTTGAACATCCGGTTATTCGTGTGCATCCTGAAACCGGACAAAAAGCCATTTTTGTTAATGAGGGTTTCACGACAGAAATCTGTGATGTTGATGCTGAGGAAAGTGCAGCATTACTGGCGTTTTTATTTCGTCATATGGCGCGTCCTGAATTTCATATGCGCTGGTCCTGGCGTGCGGGTGATGTCGCATTCTGGGATAACCGCATCACACAACATTATGCGACGGATGATTACCGGCCCAGTCGCCGTATTATGCATCGCATTACCATTCTGGGAGACAAGCCTTTTGGTCCGGCAGATAAACCCGTTTTGTGACAGTGACTGTCGTGCGTAAAAGCCCGGTTTCTTCAGATGTAACACAGAAGAAACTGGCTGACTGGCACGTTTCTATGATCTCTGTTGGCGGCATTATTGGCGCTGGTCTTTTTATTGGTACTTCTGCGACAATCTCTGCCGCCGGGCCTTCTGTGCTTGCCTCTTATCTGCTGGCTGGTGCGCTTGTCTGGGTTGTGATGATTTTGCTCGGGCGTCTGGCCCGTTATCACAAAGGGCAGGGGTCGTTTATTTCACATATTTCGGGTGTTCTTGGGCAACGAAGCGGGTTTGTTGCCGGCTGGAGCTATGCTTTTCTGTGGGTCGTAACCGGAGGGGCGCAGGCTGTTGCCGGGGGGCTGATCCTCAATGACCTGTTTGCTATCCCGGCTTTTGCCGGGTCTGCTGCTCTGATTGTTCTCGCACTTTTACTTAATACCATGCCTGTGCGGGCCTATGGGAAAAGTGAGGTAATTTTGTCAGTGCTCAAATTACTGAGTCTGACATTATTTGTCGGCCTTGGCGTTTACTGGTTTGCAAAAACACCTGATTCCGTAAATCTGGTTCACGCAAATCTTATGGGGCATGGCGGTTTTTTTCCTTTTGGCCTGTGGGCTGTCCCGGTTGTTGTGCCAATGATCGTGCAGACTTTTACCGGTTGTGAAATAGCTTTTGTTGCCTCTGCTGAAAGTGATGAGCCTGAGAAGAATATCCGGCGTACAGTTCTGCGTGTTCCGTTTCTGGTTTTACTGTTCTATCTGGGGTCAGTACTGGTTATTTTGTGTCTCAGACCCTGGACTGACGTACATTCGGGCCATTCGCCATTTTTGCTGGTGATGGATTATCTGGCATTCCCGTTCGCTGGTTCTGCGGTCATTATCATGACGCTTGTGGCGGTGATCTCCTGCCTTAATTCATCGAAATACGTTGTGTCACGCGTGTTGCGCGAGCTCTCAGACCTGGGCTGTGCACCGGCAAGGCTGGCTTATTCCTCACGTTATGGGGTGCCATTACGGGCCGTTGCCCTGAGTACAGTGTTTGAAGTGCTGATAGTGTTGTCCGCTGTCTGGTCTCCTTCACATGTCTATGCGATTCTGCTTGGGGCTTCAGGTACATTAATTTTGTTCGTTTATTTTATGGTGTCTTTGTCCTGTCTGCGGCTTTCACGTGCTCAGGCACTAAGGGCGACAGGCTTGCTGGCCAGTATTTCAGCTCTGCTGATGGGTTTTTTGTTCCTCGTCATCCCGCTTTTTCCTGAAAGCAGACTTGATGGCCTTATAGCCTTTGTATTTATCGCTCTTGCAACTGGTGTCAGTTTCAGAGTGCTGCGCTCTTCTGATGGTGATTGCGCCGGATAGGAGGAGTGTTCTATTGGGGGAGTATGGCTATGATACGCAGTGACACCCCTTTTCTTGTCTGGATACTGGCCGGTGAAGCCAGTGGAGATGTGCTCGGCGCCCGTCTGATGTCTGCCCTGCGGGCTTATGCGCCGGCTGTGCGTTTTGTCGGAATAGGTGGCACACGCATGGAGGAGGAGGGGCTTCAAAGTCTTTTCCCTATGCGTGACCTGGCAGTGATGGGCCTGGTTGAAATTCTGCCGCGTGTTCGTGCCCTTTCTGCTCGTCTTGATCAGGCTGTTGAAGATGTTGCGCGCCAGAAACCCGATCTCGTTATTACTATCGACAGTCCTGGTTTTGCGCTGCGTCTGTTAAGGCGTATTGCAGGGCAGGCCTGTTTGCGTGTGCATTATGTTGCTCCGCAGGTATGGGCCTGGCGACAAAAGCGGGTGAAAAAATTCCCAGGCTTGTGGGATGAACTTCTGTGCCTTCTGCCTTTCGAGGAGGACTTTTTCAGGCAGCATGGCTTAGTGGCTCGTTTTGTCGGGCACCCGGTTATTCAGTCTTCTGCCTGTCAGGGAGATGCTGAGCATTTTCGTCGGAAATACAGGCTTTCAGAGAGTGCCCGCGTACTGGTGCTGATGCCCGGCAGCCGTCGCTCCGAAGTGCCCCGCCTGTTGCCAGTGCTGGGTAAAATGCTGACCCTTTTACAGCGTATGATGCCAGATGTGGTGCCGGTTATTCCGGTTTCTCCTGTCGTGGCTGCTACAGTCCTGCATCAAACAGCACAATGGCCGGTAAAGCCGGTTATTGTGACGGATATTGAAGATAAACATGATGCCTTTGCAGCTGCCGGCGCCGCTTTAACAAAATCAGGTACATCAACACTTGAGCTGGCAATGGCAGGCGTGCCAATGGCAGTTACTTATCGGGTTAACCCGCTTACGGCTATGATGGCGCGCAGGCTTATTCGTGTGCCTTATGTGGCTATGGTCAATCTGCTCGCTAAGCGGGAAATTGTGCCTGAGCTGTTACAGGAGAAATGTAACCCGCACACTCTGGCTCGCGCTGTACAGCGTCTTTTTGATAAGCCCGAAGTTGCTCTGAGGCAAAAAGCAGCTTTTAAAGAGGTTATCAATAGCCTGAAAGGGCCGGAGGGGCGCCTGCCGGCTGACGCCGCCGCCCAGGAGGTGCTGACCCTGCTGGTCAGGCGCGGTAAAATTATACCGCGCTGAGTGTCAGGATAAAGCGTTAGTTTTAATGTTTATGTGGTCTGGCATAGAGCTGACCGGGGTCGATTTCAGGCTTGCTGATTTCTTTCAGGCCATCCTCTGCGAACGAGCGGTAAAAGCAACTTTTACGGCCTGTGTGGCACGCAACACCAGTCTGGTCGACAAGCAGCAGAACAGCGTCGCCATCGCAGTCAAGGCGCGCTTCAATCAGTTGCTGGGTCTGGCCTGAAGTTTCGCCTTTACGCCAGAGATCCTGGCGGCTGCGTGAATAGTAACATACGCGGCCGGTTTGCAGAGTTTCTTCAAGAGCCTCGTGATTCATCCAGGCGAGCATCAGAATTTCGCCGGTGTCGTGCTGCTGTGCAATGGCGGCAATAAGGCCATTACTATCAAATTTAACATTATCAAGCATCAGGCTGAGAGTCTGTGCGTCAGGTGCTTTGCGGGTCATGGTTGTGAGTTTTCCGAAGAAGAGAGGGCGTCAATAGCGGGTTTAAGCCATTCCGTCGGGCGGGGTGTCAGCGTGATACCATCGCAGGTGAGGGGGTGTTCAAGAGCTGAAACTTTAAGAAGAGCCAGGCCGATATGATCCTGTGATGAGCGCATGGTACCAACTTCTGCCTCACCTGCAAAAACAGGCGTGCCTGGTGCAGGCAGGGGATGCGTTGCGGCAACAGGCACCAGGCGACGTTTGAGCAATGTGCGGTAATGCATGCGGGCGGTTACTTCCTGCCCCATATAGCAGCCTTTGGTCCAGGACAAAGCACCCAGCAGGTCCATATTGGCTTCAGCTGCAAGGGTGCGCCCCTGTTCGCAGTCCTGCACGCCATCTGGCAGGCCGAGTGCCAGGCGGTGCAGGTTGTAATCGCTTTCTGTTGCTGTTTCAGCTGTTTCAGGCGGGGCATCAATCAGCCGCCATCCGGCCTCAGCTCTGCGTGGATCAGCGAATACAACAGCATTTTCGGCAATGTCTGCGGCGGGCCTGCTGCCCCATGCGGCACAGACTGTCAGGCCTGTCAGCTCAAGCTGTACATCCGAGCGGAGTTTAAAGCGTGAAAGCTGCTTTTTCAGGTCTTCAGCCTGTGTTGCAGCGCAGTCGAGTAGCAGGCATGTGTCGTCCGGGTCCTGAATAACAAAAAAATCAGCCTGCCAGCGGCCCTGCGGGGTGAGAATAGCTGACCATAAAGCCGGCGTTTCGGGGGAGAGTGTTGTGAGGTCGGCTGTTATCAGCCCCTGCAAAAGCTTAATGCGGTCAGGGCCTGAGACTTTAATAACCGTCCGGCCTGTTAGCCGTACGAGGTGTGAGGGTGTAGCGGATGACATACTGCTCTCTCCCTGATGGATATGTTGTGTTAACTTAGGCACTTAGTGTTTCAAAAACATCACCCTGGGAGGGCAGGGCACGTATGTGGGTGCGGTGCCACAGGGCGTAAAAAAGCAGGGTCCATGCTGCGGGGGCTGCTTTTCGGCCTGAAGCTTCTTTAAACAAAGCACGCACACGGTCAGGATGTGCAATGGCCTGAATGCTGTCCTGCCTGGCAACGAGGTCACCGAGCCTTTGTCCCTGTTGTGCAATCCAGTGGCCGACAGGAACTGTAAAGCCCTGTTTGGGAGCAAAAGGGCGGGCTGCCGGGCAGTGCTGTTCAAGCCAGCGGCGCAGCAGCCATTTTCCTTTGTTTTTATTTACACGCAGTGTGTCAGGCAGTCGCCAGGCGCAGGCAGCAATAACCGGGTCGAGGAAGGGAGTTCGTCCTTCAAGGCCATGAGCCATCAGGCAGCGGTCAAGCTTCAGCAGCAGGTCGTTAGGCAGCCATTCAGCAACATCAACGCTCTGCACAGCTGAAAGAGGAGATGGTGGTGCAGGTATCATGCCTTCGGTCAGGCTGATTCCATCGCGCCAGCCTGCAGGAGATGCACGTAAGACATCAAGTCCGTCAAACATACCTTTGCGCCACATCGGGCGTTTGCCTCTCCACCATGGGCGCGTGGCTGAACGATAACGCCCGTAGCCACAAAACAGTTCATCGCCACCTTCCCCGGAGAGGACAACGCGTACCTCTTCAGCTGCTTTGCGGGCCAGAAACCAGGTGGGAATAATAGCGTAATCAGCCGCGGGGTCATCCATGCAGGCAACTATGGCTGGCAGGTGCTGCCATACCATGGCTTCTGTGATGCTGACTGTTTCATGTTCTGCCTGTGCTGCCTGTGCCAGTTCACGGGCGATGTCAGATTCATCAGCGGCAGTGCTGCCAGAGAAGGTTGCTGTCCATGTACGTAATTTTTCTGAAGTATTCAGGCGCCTCATACCAGTTAACAGGCTGGCACTATCAATGCCGCCGGAAAGGAACAGGCCAAAAGGTACATCTGAACGCTCATGAGCAGCAATGCTATCCATCAGGGCCTGGTCGAGCGCTGCCAGTGCTTCTGATTCAGATGTGAAGGGCGTCAGGGAAGAGGCCCTGGGCAGAGCAGGCTGCGTTTGTCGTTTAATGATGCGCCCGCTTTGAATGTGCAGTGTCTCGCCAGGCATAACCCGCTGAATACGCTCGAATAATGTATTCCGTCCGGTTGTGAACTGAAGCTGCAGCAGTTCGTGGAGAGCGTCTGTGCGTTCAGCCCGTGCGACAAACCCTGCCTGTAATAACACTTCGGGTTCTGAGGCAAAGGCAACGCCAAACTCACCTTCTGTGATGTAAAGGGGTTTAATACCAAACGGATCGCGCGAGAGTAACAGCAGGTCGCGTGAACTGTCATAGAGCGCAATGGCGTACATGCCCCTCAGGCAGGCAGTATAATCAGCGCCGGTCTGTTCCCACATGACCAGGGGCGATTCGCAGTCACTGCCGGTTTTAAACCGATCCTTGCCAAAAGCCTGGCGGATATGCAGGTCATTATAGATTTCGCCGTTGGCAACCAGTGTGCCGGTGCCTGTGGTCAGAGGCTGGTCGCCGCCTTTGAGGTCAATAATCGACAGGCGGGTATGAATAAGGTCAATGCGTGGCATACGGGCAAAATGAGTGCCGTCTGGCCCGCGATGGTGCAGGGCAGCAGCCATAGCATTGAGGGTGTCCTGCGCAACCGGAGTTGCGTCAGGTTTATAGGCAATGCCGGCGATACCACACATCAGGCTTTTTCCGCTGTGCTCAGAAAATCAGACCAGGCAGACAGAACAGGCCCGGTGGAGAAAATGTTATCGTAATCTTCACGTCCGGCAAGAGCTACCCGCTCTGCGAGAATTTTGTCCTCCATAGCGCGGGCGATCTGCTCAGCCAGGGCACGGTCGTCCTCCACCGGGGCGAGCAGCCCGTTTTCGCCATGACGTATCAGTTCTGACGGTCCCTGTGATGCCGCGGCCACAACAGGCCTGGCAGCTGAAAAGCCTTCGATAACGACATTGCCTAAAGGTTCATGGCGTGACGGGCAGACCAGAACAGAGCTGGCCCTGATCAGTCCGCCAGGCTGAGTGGCCCAGCCGGGCATAAGCAGGCGGTCTGCAACGCCTTCTTTACGGGCCAGATCTTCAAGAGCCTGGCGCTCGGGGCCTTCACCACAGATAACACCATGAATATGCGGCAGGTGCCGCATAGCTCTGATGAGTACATCAAAGGCTTTGTTCGTATGTAATCTGCCAAGAGCCAGAAAAAACGGAACATTATCAGGCAGGCCTGCCGGGCGTGTTGCAGGGACGTTCGTCAGATCGTCTGCAAAATTAGGAAGGTAGTGTACACGATCTGCCGGCCAGCCCTGTTCTTTCATCCATGTGACGAGACCATGTGTGTTGCCGATCAGGTGATCGCAGGATTTATAGTAAGAAAGATTATAAAAACCTCCTAGGCGGCCGGCAAGAATCCAGTCTCCGACAGGCGTTAATCTTGCTGCACGGTTCATCCAGGCAACAGTCACACGCGGTTTAAAGGCTGTCAGA
The DNA here is from genome assembly GCF_002153485.1 of Acetobacter sp. DmW_043. Classification (NCBI taxonomy): domain Bacteria; kingdom Pseudomonadati; phylum Pseudomonadota; class Alphaproteobacteria; order Acetobacterales; family Acetobacteraceae; genus Acetobacter; species Acetobacter sp. DmW_043. The sequence continues at coordinate 60,078 of NZ_JOMN01000027.1, forward strand.
TGTCTGCGTAGTTGCGGGCGTGTGTTAAAGTCGGTCAGCCCGCCAAAACCCAGCTGCACCGGTGGCAGATTGCCGGCCGTCATGCGCGCTGCCCGTGCTTCATCGCGCCTGATAACGGGCAGAACCGAAAGCCCCGCCTGCGCCTGCGCGACAGACAGCCGTTCGAAAAATAACTCTGCGCCGCCAGAGACTGCCCCCGCCATGACGTGTGCAACGCGGAGAGAAGAGGCCGGGGGACCGTTATTTGCTGTGGGAGAGGTCATAAGGGCAAAGAGTCCATCATGGTCAGAGCAGCTTCGGTTACAGTGCTTACGCAAAGGCCGGTAATAGGAGCATGCCCTTCAGGGCCATCAGCGACAACCCAGGCGGTATGCTGGCCCGAAGGGGCATATTCAGAAACGCGGGACGGGCCAAATAACCCCAGTGTCGGCGTTCCGGCAGCTGCGGAAAGATGCATCAGCCCCGAATCATTGCCGATATACAGCCTGCAGCGCATGAGGATAGCGGCAGTTTGTGAAAGAGAAAATTTTCCGCCAGCGTCAATGACACCAGGGAGTGTATCCAGCAGAGGTTGTGCAAGTGCCTGTTCCTGTGGGCCGGGGCCATACAAAACAACAGGCCGGGCCTGCGGGTAACGTTCTGAGAGTGTCTTCCACAAAGGGAGGTAGTTTTCAGCCGGCCAGATTTTTCCACTCCAGTTTGCTGTCGGGCCGAGTGCAATTAATGGCGTGTGAGCAGGCAGAAAAGTATTTACGTAATGCCTGTCTGCTTCGCTGGTCCAGATAACAGGTGAGGGGGGAGACGAAAGGCGGAGCACCTGCGCCAGATGTTCGGTGCGCAGGCCGGGGCGCCGTCCTCCGCGCATAATGTAACGCTTGCCTGAGCGAAGTAAAAAAGTAACAGCTGATCCCCGCAGGTCTACCGTTATATCCCATTTATGACCCGCACAGGCTTTCCATAAATCAAACCAGTGCAGGTCATAACGGCGTTTTGTCATGATATGGAGGTGCTGCAGGCGCGGCATGTGCTCAAACAGTCCGGCTGCCACAGGTCCGCAGGCTACCGTAAACTGTGCATCTGGCCAGATAGTCAGAAGGTGAGAAAGCAGGCCGGTAGAAAGTACGGCATCACCCAGTCGCGTTGCTGTGATAAAAAGAATACGCATATAGCTGTGCTTATACGCAGGTCAGCACTTTTCCAAGCCAGGATTATAAACAGAACAGACTGTTGTAAGAGAAGGCTGAGCAATCTGTGATTTTTAATGTATGTTTAACATCACAGAGGCGGGTATCGCCCTGAGGAATGAAGAAAGAACAAAGAGTTATGAAGACGAATCTGTGGCTGTTTTCAGTGACTGCAGCCTGTGCTTTATCTGTTATGCCGGCAGCCCAGGCCGCAGAGTGGACAGCTCCTGCCTCATGTGGTGCAGAGCCGGCTATGCCTGCGCTCGATGTGTCTACAGTTGCCAGGTATAATGCCAGTGTAGATAAGGCGACAGAATATCAGAAGGCGGCAAAAATCTATCACAGCTGTGTTGTTAAAGCTGCCAGTAAAGAGGAAAATGCGATCAGCAATGAGGCACGTGAGCGTATTACTCATGTGCATGAGGGCAGCCAGCTTGTGCAAAAGCGTATTGCCGGACATTTTGCTCAGATATCCACCGTCCTGAAAGCTGGTAGTAAAAAATTCAGCAGCAATTAAATTTTTATCATGTTACATGAGTGAAGTAGCACTTTCTTTTCAATCAGAAGCTGCTGTGTCAGTAATACACAGTAGCTGAGAGTGTTTTTGCTCTGACATCTTGTATGTCGTGCAGATGTAGGGCAGAAACGTGAACCGCTCAACTCATGGTATATCAGCATAACGGGATCAGGCTTAAAACGTGGCACAGGATGTTTTCAGAGAAGTAGAGGACGACTTAAAAGCTGAACGTGTGCGTAAGATCGCGCGCCGTTATGCCGGCGCTGGTATAGTCGTTGCGGTTTTTGCCGTTGCCGCAGGCGTTGCATGGTCCTGGCGTGTGTCAGGTAAAAACGCTGATTTGCTCTTAAAAACTGGTATTTACCTTTCCGCTCTGAGGCAGACTGATCATATTTCTCCGTCTTCAGCCGGTCCGGTTGCTCTGCCAGAGACAGCGCAGGCAGGTCTGATTAGTTTGCGTAAGCTTGCGACGACAAGTCCGGAAGGGATAAAAACCCTTGCCCGCCTGCAGGAAGGTGGGGTTCAGGCAGCTCAGGGAGACATAAAAGCTGCTTTGACGACCTGGGATCTTGTACAGAATGACGAGCGGGCAGACCCGCTTTTGCGTAGCCTGGCCAGCCTGCTGTGGTGTCAGCGCCAGGTGGATGACGGGGATCCGGCTATGCTGCGCTCTCGTCTTTCTCTTTTGTCAGGTAAAGATAAACCGTGGTCTGCTCTTGCCAGTGAATCGCTTGCTATCCTTGACCTGAGAGAAGGGAAAGTAGACGCGGCGCGAAAAAAATTTGCGGCTCTGGCAGAAGATCAGGCTATACCATCAGGTGTCAGGAGCCGGGCTCAGGCAATGCTTGAGGTAATTGAGGCTCCGGCAGGGTGAGGGATTTTATGCGTAAAAAAGACACCGCTCGTCGGTCCAGAGGTCAGATAAACCGGAGGTCGTTGCTGACAGCTGCGACCTCTTTGCCGTTTCTGGCCGGATGCAGCATGTTTGAAGATAACGAGAAGCCTATTCTGGTCGGGCACAGAACCGATGTTTTATCTTCAGGTGTAAAGCTTGCTGTTGACCGGGAAGATCATAACCCGATTTCTTTGCCGCCCGCTGTTACGGTGCACGACTGGCAGATGGTCGGGCGTCAGCCTTCTCATGTCAGTGATAATTATGTGTGGCATGGTCTGAATGAGCGCTGGGCTAAAGATGTCGGTGCCGGTATCTCAGAGCCTGACCTGCTTGCATGGGCTGCTCTTGGTTCGTTTGGACGAGGCATTATTCAGTCCCCGCCTGTGATAAAAGGTGGCCGTCTGTTCTTTATGGATGCCCAGGGCTTTATTCGTGCTTACGCCTGGCCGCGTATGACACATATCTGGACGTTTAATCCTGGTTCACGTTCCAAATCCAGCAACATTGGCGGTGGTCTCGCTGTTGACGGCGATACGGTTTATGCCGTGTGTGGCATCGGCCAGGCTATAGCGATAAACGCTACAACCGGAAAACCACTGTGGCGTGCGGCCCTGTCAGCCCCCGGGCGTTCTGCACCAACCCTGGTTGATGGTCGTTTATTTTGTGGCGCACTTGATGAAACGTTTTACGCACTTGATGCGAAAAACGGCGGGCAGATATGGACCTATGCTGCGTCAGAGGTCGAGACAACGGTCTTTGGTCAGCCAGCCCCGGCTTATGCCAATGGCATTGTTATTGCGGGTTTTGGTGGCGGTGAGCTGATAGCTTTTCGTGCTGAGACCGGTGAGGTTGTCTGGAGTGATATGCTCGGCGACGTAAACAGTCAGGCCAGTACGCTTAACCTCTCCTGTGTCCGAGGGTTGCCCGTTATTGTTGATAGCGTGGTTTATGCTGTCAGCATGGCGCAGGTTCTGGTTGCGGTTGATATTCGTACAGGTCGCAGATTGTGGGAATCCGCTATTGCCAGTCAGAACAGCATCCTTTGTGTTGGTGACTGGCTGTATGTTCTCTCGCTTGATGAGCAGCTGATTTGTATTGACCGTTTGTCAGGGCATGTGCGCTGGATTACGCAGCTGCGGCGTTTTCGTCGTGTTGAAGTTAGTAAAGATATTATCAGCTGGATTGGTCCGGTTATGGCCGGTGGTCAGCTGATTTGTATGAGTACTCTGGTTGAAAATGGTTTTGTCAGAGTTAACCCTGTAAACGGAGCGCTCATAGAAGTAGAGGCATCGAAAGATGTCTCTTATGTGCCTCCGATTGTTGTTGATGAGCAAATGCTGATTATTACAAATGACGGAAAGCTGCGTTCTTATGGCTGATCGTCGTAAACCTATGCGCCCGGTAGCACCGTTACCGACCGCAGATTTACCCGTTGTTGTTATCGCGGGTCGCCCGAATGTTGGTAAATCAACGCTTTTTAATCGTCTGGTAGGGCGCAGGCAGGCTCTGGTTGCTGATACCCCCGGTGTCACGCGTGACCGTAAGGAAGGGCTGGCTGTTATCCGCGGGCGTAAAGTCCGCCTGATTGATACGGCAGGCCTTGAAGAGGCCGCTCCTGAAACGCTGTTCGGGCGTATGCGCACTTCCTCTGAAGAGGCTGTGGCACAGGCTGCGCTGATTTTGTTCTGCATTGACGCCCGTGCAGGGGTTACACCTGCTGACCAGCATTTTGCCCGCTGGGTGCGTCGTCAGAACCTGCCCGTTTTGCTGGTAGCTAACAAAGCTGAGGGGCGTTCCGGCGCGGCTTCAGTTATGGAATCGTATGCTCTGGGACTTGGCGAACCTGTTCCTGTTTCAGCAGAGCATGGTGAAGGTCTCTCTGACCTGATGTTCGAAATTGTTGATCATCTGCCTGAAGAGCCACCAGAAGAAGAACCGGAGTTCGAGCCGGAAATTATTCCTGAGGTTCAGCCGGAAGAGGGTGAGGAATACGTTCTGCCAGAACGGCCTCCCGGTCCTGTGCGTATTGCTATTGTTGGCCGTCCCAATGCAGGTAAATCGACACTGATGAACTGCCTGCTGGGCGAAGAGCGGATGATTACCGGACCTGAGCCAGGCCTGACTCGTGACTCTATTTCGGCTCTGCTCCATGATAACGGCGAAGAGTTTGAAATTGTCGATACGGCAGGGTTGCGTCGTAAAGCCCGTATTGATGAATCGCTCGAGAAGATGTCAACATCAGCTTCGATTGAAGCTTTGAAAATGGCAGAGGTTGTTGTTCTGGTTCTCGATGCAACCCTTGGAGTGCACGAGCAGGACCTGCAGATTGCCCGCCTGATTGAACGTGAAGGGCGTGCCTGTGTTCTGGCACTGAACAAGTGGGACGCTGTTGAAAACCGGAATGAGACCCGCAAGGCCATTCTTGACCGTCTGAGTATCTCTCTGACACAGATGCGTGGTATACCTGTTGTGACGTTCTCGGCTTTGACGGGGGCGGGTGTGGGCAGATTGCTTCCTGTCGTGCGTGAGACCTGTACGGTATGGAATGCCCGTATCTCAACCGGTGCACTGAATCGCTGGCTTGAGGGGATGCTTGAGCGTCATGCACCACCACTGGTTGATGGTCGTCGTCTTAAGCTGCGCTATATGACGCAGGCAAAGTCTCGTCCGCCTACGTTTATTTTGTTCGGTACCCGTGCTGAACTGCTTCCCGATGACTATAAACGTTATCTGGTTAATGGCCTGCGTGAGACGTTTGATCTGCCAGGTGTGCCAGTACGTCTTCAGCTGCGTGGGACCAAAAACCCATACGCTGATCAGAAGCGTCGTTAATTTTAAAGCGACGTCTGTCTGGCCGCCTGGTGCGGCCAGAGTTCTGCTCTTAGTGAATAAACCACGAAAGTGGCCAGCAGATCATTAACCCCAGAACAGCAATAAGGCTCTCAATCGCAGTCCAGCTTTTGAGTGTCTGTTTGAGGTTCATCCCCAGATATTCTTTCATCTGCCAGAAACCCGCATCATTCATCAGGCTAAGTCCAACCGAGCCCGCACCGGTGACGATCACCAGCAGCTCAGGCGAGACCGAATGACTTGTCGCCAGTATTGGTCCGACAATGCCCGATGCCGTTGTGGTGGCAACTGTGGCAGAGCCGGTGGCAACGCGGACGAGTAAAGCCAGGAGCCACGCCAGAACAATCAGGGGTACATGCACGTTAAGAGCCATGTCGGTAATAGCGTGTGAAAGTCCGCTGTCGATCAGTTCGCGCCCAAAGCCACCACCTGCGCCAATCAGCAGCATGATGGTCGCAGTCGGAGCAAGGCACTCGTTAGAGAAGCGAAGAATAGTCTCGCGTGAAAAACCGCACACACTGCCCAGAAGCCAGAATGACAGAAGGGTCGCGACCAGCAGGGCGATGTCCATATTCCCAAGGAAATGAAGCAGATCATAAATCCAGGAACCTGGTGACCAGATGAAATCTGCCATGGCTCCGCCCAGCATGAGTGCCACCGGAGCAAGAAGGGTGAAGCTGGAGAGCAGGAAAGAAGGTAGCTTCTTGCTCTCCCGTGCATGAGTAAACTGATCTTCGAGAGGGCTTGGCTCCACATGCCCGAGGCAGGGGACAATCAGGCGGGTATAAACGGGGCCGGCAATAGCTGCGATGGGTGTGCCGATAACGATCCCCCAGAAGAGGGTGCGTGCGGTATTGGCATGGTAGGCTGTGCAGGCAAGCAGCGTTGCAGGATGAGGCGGCACCATCGCATGGGTCACAGATAAAGCTGCAGCCATAGGAAAGGCGAGCCGTGTCAGGGCAATATCATTGCGTCGGCTCAGGATCATAGCCAGCGGAATAAGTAACACAAAGCCGACTTCGAAGAAAACAGGCAGGCCCACAAGCAGGCCTATAACCATCATGGCCCAGCTCAGGCGTTTTTTACCGGCAATGCGCGAGATAGTCAGGGCGATCTGATCAGCACCACCGGTTTCAGCCAGAATTTTACCAAGCATAGTTCCCATTGCAATGACACCGGCAACATGCCCGAGGACATGGCCCATGCCCGCCTCGAATGACGAGATAGCGGCAGGAGCAGGCATGCCTGTTATCATTGCCAGACCGATGGAAACGACAAAGAGTGTAATAAATGGGTTAAGGCGCACCCAGCCGATGAGCACGATCAGAGCAACAATGGCGGATGAGGTGAGGCCGGTAGCGAGTAAAGGTGTCATAGCAGGCATGTTGGATGGGTATATAGCCGCTCTGTCAAGAGTGGAGATCATCAGAGAGAAGAAAGAGCAGTTAAAATAGTTTCCTCTTTTGGGAAGCAGAAGGTGTGCCGGGTTAAACAGGAGTATTCTAGTCTGGTCTTTCGCTAGGTCGTGAAGAGTGGCACATAGCATAACAGCGTATAGAGAGTGTTAAAACATAAAGAGGTTTGTTCACACTATGGTTGAAACTGTGCAAAGACCTCAGCTGGTGTCATCAGGTGAAGAGAGGCAGGGACTTTATGGGTCGGCGCGTACGCTCGCCGTGCTTGCTGTGTCACTCTCGGTTCTTTTATCCCTTCTTGATTATGCAATTGCCAATGTGGCTTTGCCCAATATTGCAACAGACCTGAAATCGTCAGCTTCATCAGCTATCTGGGTGGTTAATGCTTATCAGCTCTCCAGTCTGGTTTCTCTTCTGCCCCTGGCAGCACTGGGAAGCAGGGTGGGGTTTGCCCGTCTGTGTCAGGTCGGTATTGTCATATTTATGGCCTCGTCCGTGTTGTGTGCTACGGCAACATCATTGCCTGTGCTGGCTGTGTCCCGTGCTGTGCAGGGTATTGGCGGTGCCTGTATCATGAGCGTAAATATTGCTCTCATTCGCTTTATTTACCCCCACGCTGAAATAGGGCGGGGCATTGCGCTGAATGGTGTGGTTGTAGCGGTAGGGGTTGCCCTGGGGCCAACGGCTGCTGCGGCTATTCTGAGCGTAGCGTCATGGCCATGGCTGTTCTGGATTAATCTCCCGCTTGGCATTGCAGCACTTATAATGGCGTTTATTGCTCTGCCTGATGTGCCACGCAGTGGTAAAAACCCTGACCTTACGGGCAGCTTTTTATGTGTTGTCTTTTTTGGCGCCATTGTGATGGGGGGCGACGGTCTGGCGCATCAGGAGAACATTCTTCTCTCCTGCGGTTTGCTTGCTGCTGGTATTCTTGCCGGGGTGCTGCTGGTGATCCATGAAGCTGATGTGCTTCATCCGATTTTTCCGGTTGATCTGTTAAAGAAGCCTGAATTTACCGTAGCGTTTCTTACAGGTTTTTGTGGTTTTGTGGCCTCTAATTTTTTTATCGTTTCAATGCCTTTTATGCTGCATGACAGGCTTGGCTTTTCCCCATCCGCAACAGGGCTTTTAATTACTCCCTGGCCGATTGGCATTATCTGTGCGGCCCCCTTTATCCGGCGGGTGACAGATACGGTGTCTGCAGGGTTGTTGTCATCCATCGGGCTGAGCATGACTTCATTTGGTTTTTTCTGCCTGTGGATGCTGCCTGAACACCCTGCTGTGTGGGATATTGTGTGGCGTATATTTATAGCTGGTTACGGTTTTGGTTTTTTTCAGCCGCCCAATAACCGTGCCATGATGGTTGCAGCCCCCGGTGGCCGGGCTGGTGGTGCAAGTGGTATGGTGCAGGTCGCGCGGCAGGCCGGGCAGACATTTGGTGCTATGGGTGTTGCCGCATTTTTTGCGCAGTTTTTAAGCAATGGCACTCATGCCTGTCTGCTTGCTGCGGCCTGTGTCGCGCTTCTGGCCGCAGCGTTAAGTGCAAGTCGTCTTTTAACAAAAAAAAGGTAGTCAGATTTCACTTTCGAGGAAGATGCGGCTGACATCACCCATCCAGGCTCCGTAGTAACGCTCAAGCCAGCGTTCAGCCTGTGTGGGTGCCCCGGCGACCAGAGAGGTCAGTGGTGAGAGATAAACCCATTCATCGACGCCGCTTTCTTCATCCACGTTGCCTCTGGCCTGGAGGCCATCCATTGCAATGGCGATCATCTGTGCAGCCAGGTCACGCACAGTTCCTTCACCCCACGGCGTGTCGAGAGCCTGTGCAGGCACAAGAGCTCTCATCTTCACGTAATCCTCCCATGGGCGCATTTTGACCAGCTTATAGGCTGATTCAAGGGCTGCATCATCATAGAGCAGGCCAACCCACAGGGCAGACTGAGCGAGCATCATTTCCTGTGAACCGGCATCTGCACCACGCATTTCCAGGAACTGTTTAAGACGCACATCAGGGAAAGCTGTTGTCAGGTGGTCTTCAAAGTCACTGAGGGTCGGGGTGACATCCTCCAGACCATCCTGGCGGTCTCCGTTCATCCATGCACGGAAAGAGCGGCCTGACACATCACGCATTTTGCCATCACGCATAATGAAATACATTGGCACGTCAAGCGCCCACTCAACGTAGCTTTCAAAGCTGAAATTGTCTGAAAAGACACAGGCTGGCATGCCGGCACGGGCATTGTCAGTGTCAGTCCATGCTCTCGCACGGTTGGAGAGGAATTTTGTAGCTTTGCCCTCGACAAACGGTGAGTTCGCAAACAGAGCGGTTGCAACCGGCTGTAACGCCATGGCAACCTGCATTTTGCGCACCATGTCCTGCTCAGAGCCAAAATCAAGGTTAACCTGCACAGTGCAGGTGCGCTGCATCATGTCCAGGCCCATTGTTCCGACTTTGGGCATGTAGTTTTTCATGATGTTGTAGCGTGATTTGGGCATCCACGGCAGGTCAGCCCGCGACGCTGTCGGGTGAAAGCCCAGAGGGGAGAAGCCAAGACCCAGCCTGCGCGCCAGCGGGCGTACAGTTTCATAATGTTCACTGAGTTCCTGCGCTGTCTGATGCAGTGTTTCCAGCGGTGCACCAGACAGTTCGAACTGGCCGGCCGGCTCAAGCGATATGGCAGAGCCTCTGGCGGCATTCTGCCCTGTCAGGCCAATAATTTTTCCGGCATCGAGAACAGGTTTCCAGTTGTCAGGTTCACTGGCCTGCACGCCGGTAAGCATATCTTCAATGCCAGCGGGGGTATAAGGCGGGCTGCTGTAAGCTGCCCTGCCTGCCTGCGGGGCAGCATCATCGCTTACAGCTTCAGGGCGAACAAAGCCAAATTTCTCATGCTCTGTACCAATGCGCCAGAGGTCGCGCGGCTTGCAGCCTTTGGCCAGAACTTCAGCCAGCTGTGAAACAGAGCGGGCGGGCACAGTATTATCTTGGTCAACAGGCATAAGGGCTCACTGTTTGTTAGGTAAACTTATGAAAGTGCGCAAACGGGTAAAAAGACTATAGTGACTGATCCTGCGCTGAGCGCAAGAGGGTGCTCATAAGTGTCAGGCCAGATACCACAGCTGTATCAGCTCTTAACACAAGCTTACCAAGAGAGACAGGCGTAACAAAAGTGCGACCAAGCAGCATCTGACATTCTGCATCGCTTAGTCCGCCTTCCGGCCCGATGAGAAGGCCATCACCTGCGCGGGCAGCTGTAAGCTGTAAAGAGGCACCAGGTGCACGATCTTCGGTGCGCTCAATGGCTGCGAACAGATTTTTATCAGAAGGCCATGAGGCAAGGAGAGAGGTCAGCGGGCAGGGTTCAGCAACCAGAGGCAGGTCAAGGCGCTCGCATTGTTCTGCAGCTTCGCGGGCAATAGAATTCAGCCGGTCTGTATTGGCACGGTGGGTGTTGGTGCGTTCGGTAATAACTGGCTGAAAATGCGTTACACCCAGCTCGGTTCCCATACGGATGACCAGATCTGTTGCATCACGTTTAAGCAAGGCAAAAACAAGAGTGCGTTCTGGTTGAGTGTGCGGGGGGTGCATTTGCTCTTCGAGCACAAAGCTCCCTTTGTCTTTGTTCAGTGTGCTGATAACGGCGCGCCACTCGCCGGCTTCTGCATTAAAAACCCGCAGGGAATCTCCGCTTTTCTTACGTAAAACCGTACCAAGGTAGCGGGCTTGTGCCGGGTCGAGCAAAAACTGTGCGCCTGCTCCGGCGGGCTGCTGGGGTGAGGGTGTCAGATAGAGGCGGGGGAGGTGAATATAGCTGTTCATGGCTTCCTGAACGGATGCAAAGTGGACACTGAAGGAGGCTTTGTTGAGTATAAGGGCTTCGTGCTCTGGTGATATTTGTGGCATACCTCTTTCATCCTTTAAAAACCAGTCTGAGGATTAAAGCGTTTCGTGTCTGTTTCAGCAGGGTCTTCCCATACCGATATTAAAACGACAGGGTGGATAGCGTATCTGCCGCCGTCACTGCGCCCTTATGCTTTGCTGGCACGGCTTGACCGCCCTGTTGGAACCTGGCTTTTGTTTTTGCCCGGTGTGTGGGGTATTCTTCTGCCGCAGCATGTCGGGTTGGGTGAGCGTGTGCGTCTCATCATATTGTTTGGCATTGGCAGTCTGGTTATGCGGGCTGCAGGCTGTGTCGTAAATGATATGTGGGACCGCGATATCGACCGTAAGGTTACGCGCACAGCAGGGCGGCCGCTGGCTTCAGGTGCGCTGAGCATGAAGCAGGCAGCAGTGTTTCTTATGCTGTTACTGCTGGCAGGTCTTGGTGTTTTACTTCAGCTGAATCGCCTTTCATGGCTTCTTGGTGCTTCCTCTCTTATACTGGTCGCACTCTATCCGCTGGCTAAACGTTTTACCTGGTGGCCTCAGCTCGTTATGGGCTTTACCTTTGGATTTGGTGCGCCAATGGGATACGCCGCCGCCGCCGGGCAATTGTCCTGGGCGCAGGCGGCTCTTTATGCGGCGACAATCTTCTGGCAGCTTGGCTTTGATACAATTTATGGCTTCCAGGATATGGAAGATGATGCGCGTATTGGTGTAAAATCGACCTCACGTCTGTGGGTCAATAAAGCCCGCGGGTTTATCGTAGCATGTTATGGTATCAGCGCAGTATTGCTTGCAGTTGCTGCAGTGTTGTCTCACACCGGGCCGGCATTCTGGCCGCTTGCTGTGCTGCCTGTGGCGCTTATGGTACGTCAGGGCTGGAGCGTAAGCCCGCATAATCCGGTTCTGTGTCTTGCACAGTTTCGGTTTAATCGTGAAATTGGTATTACTGTAGCGCTGGCACTGCTTGCAGGGGCGCTTTCAGCGTAAAATAACAGACTGATGTCTCAGGCTAAGATCAGCACCATAACCGGGATGAAGCATATACATATGAAACAGGTTCATTATCGCTTTTTATTGTCCCTCCTGATGCTGGCCGGCTGCGGAGCAGCTGGTGATGTAGCATATGCGCAGTCGCCGGTTGCTTCTTCCGTAAGAAGTAGCAGCGCAGGTGATGAGGTGCAGGCCGCTCCGCTGACAGCGGCAGACCGGGCCTGGCTCGCGCGTATAGAAAGCGTGATGAACAGCACCTCAACATTTAAGGCGCATATGCAGCAGGTTGATGGTGAGGGAAAAATATCTTCAGGCACAATATGGGTTAAGCGTCCGGGACAGATGCGCCTGGCGTATGATCCGCCCTCTCCGATTCTGATGGTGGCAAATGACAATAAAATCGTTTTTCGGGATAATCAGCTCGATCAGACCACAGTGATCCCGGTTGAGCGTACTCCCCTTGGGTTATTGCTGGGCAGGCATATCAGTTTCTCTGATGGTGTGACGGTGACAGGTTTCCACGCAGAGGGAGGGCAGATCCAGGTGTCAGTCGTGCGCACCTCTTCTCCGCAGGATGGCAGCCTCACTCTGGTATTTAATGAAAAGCCGGTTTCTTTAAGTTCATGGAGTGTGCTCGATGCACAGGGGCACGAAACCCATGTCACATTATCAGATATGCAGAAAAACCTGCCTGTATCGTCTGATCTCTTCACACTTCCGGCTCAGCCGGAAGAGTAATTTTTATGATAGTTAAGGCACAGCTCTTGTCTGATACACATCTCGTGTACAGGCAGGCAGGTGCAGGATAAGAGGATATGGCAGAGCAGAGCGCATCATCCATGCCGCAGGATTTATTTGGTCAGGCAGCTCCTGAGGCCGGGCCTTCGGTGTCAGCCGGGGTAGAGCGGTCGTCCGGCCGGTCTGCTCCTGCGCAGCCGCTGGCCGATCGCCTGCGCCCAAAAAGGCTGGAAGATGTGGTCGGGCAGGATCATTTGCTGGGAGCTGATGGCTCTCTTCGGGGTATGCTTGAACGTGGCTCTCTCTCCAGTCTTATTCTGTGGGGTGGTCCAGGTGTTGGTAAAACAACCATAGCGCGTTTGCTGGCGCAGGCAGGTGGTTTCAGGTTTATGCAGCTTTCTGCTGTTTTTTCAGGTGTCGCTGACCTTAAAAAAACATTTGAGCAGGCCCGGCATATAGCTGAGGGCGGGCGGAGCACGCTGCTCTTTGTCGATGAAATACATCGTTTTAACCGTGCTCAGCAGGACGGTTTTCTGCCCGTGGTTGAAGATGGTACTGTTGTGCTGGTCGGGGCGACCACTGAAAACCCTTCATTTGCGCTGAATTCAGCCCTGTTGTCGCGCTGTCAGGTCGTGGTTCTGAATCGCCTTGATGATGCAGCTATGGAGGCTCTGCTGTGTCGTGCTGAGGCAGAAATGCAGAGCGATCTGCCTGTCACGAAAGAGGCCAGGGCGACATTACGGGCGATGGCTGATGGGGACGGTCGCTATCTGCTCAATATGGCAGAACAGCTTTTCAGTCTGAAAAAACCAGATGTGCCCTTTGATGCGCAGGGGCTGTCAAAGCTGCTGGCGCGCCGTGCTGTGCTCTATGACCGGGACAGAGAGGAGCATTATAATCTCATTTCTGCCCTGCATAAGTCGATGCGGGGCTCTGACCCCGATGCTGCGTTATACTGGTTTGCGCGTATGCTTGAGGGGGGAGAAGACCCGCGCTATATAGCCCGGCGTCTTACGCGTTTTGCTGCTGAGGATGTGGGTATGGCAGACCCTCATGCTCTGCCTCTGGCAATTGCGGCGTGGGAGACGTTTGAACGGCTTGGTTCACCCGAAGGGGAGCTTGCTCTGGCTCAGCTGGTGGTGCACCTGGCAACAGCAGCGAAGTCTAATGCTGTTTATAAAGCGTATAAGGCGGTGCGTCGTGCTGCCCGGGCAACAGGCAGCCTTATGCCGCCTGCGCATATTCTGAATGCGCCAACCCGTCTGATGAAAGATATCGGCTACGGAAAGGGTTATGAGTATGATCATGACACCGAAGAAGGTTTTTCCGGGCAGAATTATTTTCCGGATGGTATGAAGCGCGAGATTTTCTACCGGCCTACAGGTAAGGGGTACGAACGCGAGGTTCGGCACCGGCTTGAAACGTGGGCCTCTTTGCGGGAACGACGTCAGTCGTAAATATCGTCTCATGAGTGTTGTTATTCTTACTGTCAGCGAAGATGAGGCCGATATTCGCCTTGATCGCTATTTTCGTCGTCATTACCCGCATCTGACGCAGGGGGCGCTGCAAAAGCTGTGCCGTACCGGGCAGATCAGGGTTGACGGTAAACGTGCCGAGGCATCAACGCGTTTGCAGCCCGGGCAGGCTGTGCGCGTGCCTCCCATTCCGGTCTCGTCGGCTGCACGGCCCGTACGTGATGAGCGTCCGCCGCTTGATGAGCGTCTGGTGCGCGAAATTAAAGGCATGGTGCTGTATCAGGATCAGCAGGTTATTGTGCTCAATAAGCCTGCGGGCCTCGCAGTCCAGGGCGGGCCAGGTATTACAAAGCATGTTGATATGATGCTTGATGGTCTGCGTGAGGGGGATGACCCGCGCCCGCGCCTGGTGCACCGTATTGACCGTGATACATCAGGAATCCTGCTGCTGGCCCGCTCGCCCGGTATTGCCGCAAAACTTGCTGCGGCCTTTCGCGGGCGTGATATTAAAAAAACATACTGGGCTGTTGTTGTCGGGCGGCCAGACCCGCAGGAGGGTGAGATCGACCAGCCTCTGGTCAGGCTGGGTATGGGGCCTAATGCGATTATGGTTGCTGCTGACCGTAAGGATAAAGAAGCGCAGTTTGCCCGCACAGTTTATAAAGTAGTGGATGCCGCAGCCCGTAAGTTCTCATGGCTTGAGATGTCACCGCTGACAGGGCGCACGCATCAGCTGCGCGTGCATTGTGAATCGCTGACCACGCCTATTATGGGTGATCCTAAATATGGGGGTGAAGCAGCACACGTTGATGGTTTTGCTGACCAGCTGCATTTGCATGCGCGTGAGCTGGATATTCCGCATCCTGCCGGTGGGCGTCTCGTGGTGAGTGCGGCTCTGCCTCCTCATATGCAGGAGACATTTCGCAGTCTTGGTTTTGTTGCTGGTTCAACGCCCGGCCCCTCCCGCCGGAGCCGGTAACTCACGCGCTACGGGAGAGCAGAAGAACAGACAGGAGAGAAAAATATGCGGCTGAAAACAAAACTGGGTCTGCTGGCTGGTGCAGCGATTGTCCTTGCCGGAGGCGGATGTGTTATCTCAGCAACGCAGGATGCGGGCTGGCTGCGTACGCGCATTGTCAGTGCTGTTGAGAAAAAAACAGGCCGCCACCTGACTATTGATCAGCTGCATGTCTGGCTGCTGCCATTTCCCTGGGTTGAGGCGCAGGGGGTGCATCTTTCAGATCCTGGAAGTGATGCGCACGATATGTTCAGCGCAGCTTCTGTACGTGTTCGGCTCTCCGTTTTACCGTTGTTTCAGCATCGTGTGGTGTTCAGCAATGTCAGCATCTCGCAGCCGCAGATTATGCTGCACCGTGATGAGGATGGTCAGTCTAACTGGCATTTTAATCCTCAGCAGAACACACCGGAAGAAGCGACGCCGGCTGCATCCGGCGGCAGAGTGAACTGGGATATCGTTGTTGCAAACCTGGAGCTGACCCAGGGGGACCTGCAATGGCAGGATGAGCTTAAACACCGGTCAGGTGAATTGCCTGTTGAAAAATTTGAGGCTGGTGCTCTCGATACTGATGCGCCATCTTTTCATTTAGATGCGCTGAAGAACAAAGGGAAACTCTCAGTTGATGGCCAGACCGGCCGTCTTTTCCCGCATCCTGCCACACAGATGCCGGTGCAGATAAAAGCCGCTTTTTCAGTTGATGGTCAGCCAGCAGGTCTGGCGCATATTGACGGTACCCTGACGACGGGGGAGCCTGAGCAACGTGAATATGCGCTGCGTTTTGGCGGGTCGCTGGGGCAGCTGCAGGCAGTGCAGGCTTTCTTCCCGCGTGCTGGTTTGCCGCATGCAGAGAATATTTCTGTTAACGGTATGATCGGCGGGAAGGCTGATATTCCTCAGTTGCAGAATTTCCATATTCATACCGGTACGTTTGATCTTCGCCCTTACAAAAAAGATGTTGTGCTGGAGCACCTCACTCTTGATGCGGCCCAGAGCGATTCTCCTGTTGCCCTTGATCTTGCCGGTACAGTGGAGGGCACTTCTCTGGAGCTGAAGGGAACAGTTGGTACGGCTGAGCAGATTATGACCTGGCTTCATGCCCCTGCTGAGAGCAGTATGCCTGTCAGTCTGACACTTACTGATTCTGATGCAGGTGTTCATTTTACAGGCGAACTGGGCGGGCAGCATTCAGCCTTTGATATTCAGGGGCAGCTGAAGCATCTGGCAACGGGGCCGTCTCAGCCTGTTTTTGACGGGCTGAGTGTCAAAGGTCATGTTGAAACGGATGAGACACTTGAGCTGACGAAGGTTCATAGTTTTGCAAATATTGTGCGTAACCTGACAGCACAGCTTGACGTGAGTGCTGCTCGCGTTGCGTGGGCGGGGCAAAGCTGGGAGGCGCTTTCTGCGCATGTCGTTAATAATAATGGCCACCTTGTTGCTGACCCCATTCAGGCCAGAGGCAGCGGCGTGCAGCAGTCAGCCCGTTTTGTTTATGATGTCACGCAGGAGATACCGGCAGCTGAGCTGAGTGCTCACCCGGTTGTGCTGCCTTTGCAGGTTGTGGATGCATGGATGGGGGTTCAGTCTTGGTTAAAGGGTGAAGCTTTTGTTGTTGGCACAGTCAGTGCGCGGGGGCGTGATATGTCTGCTTTGCGTCAGACAGCAGCCGGGCATGTCGGAATTTCAGTTGTCGATGGTAAGGTGGGGAGCAAAATCCTGTCTTCTCTGACGATGAATAAAATCCCGATGAAGCAGGAGGTCTCTGTACGTTGCTTTGGTACGCATATGCAGCTTGCTGACGGTGTGGCGACAATTGACCTGCTTGGGTTGCAAAGTCGTTTTCTGTCACTGCATGGTCATGGTACCGTTAACCTGAACACGACAGATCTCGACCTGCACCTTGCACCAACACTGATGCTGGCCGGGAATTCGGCTGAATCTGATGTGCTTGTCAGCGGCTCATCATACAATCCTGTTATTAAAATGGAGCCAAACAGCAGCGGCCGTTATGGGCTGACGATTGGTAAAAATGACGGAGAGGATGATAGCTGCCCTGCCTTGCTGTCTTCCGCACGGGAAGGTGAAGCCGGGCCGGAACCAGCTCCGCCAGCGAAAGAAAAAGGCGGAAAAGTAATGAACATGCTGCGTGGTCTGGGGCTGTTCCATTGAGTAACAATCAGCAAAATACACAGTCCGGAATGAAAAAACGTTTCTGGAAAGATGTTGATGTTGTGCCTCAGGATAATGGCTGGGTAATCCATCTTGACGGTCGCCCTCTCAGGCTGCCGGGCCGGACATTGCTGCATGTGTCCGCTCAGCCTCTGGCTGAGGCTCTGGCTGCGGAGTGGCGTCAGGCCGGGAAAGGGCCGGGCGAGCTGTTTCACGTTGATGAACTGCCCCTGACCGGCCTGTGTGGCACCATGACTGAGCGTGTGCCTGCTGAGCGTGAGGGGATGACAGAGGCTCTTCTGGCTTATGCGCATAGTGACCTGCTGTGCTACCGTGCAGATAACTGGTCGGAGCTTTCCCGTCTCCAGGAGGAGCAGTGGGGGAGGTGGCTGAGCTGGTGTGCCCGTACTTTTGGTGCCAGCCTTCAGGTAACGGAAGGGATTATGCCGATTACGCAGCCCCCTGAAGCCGTGAAAGCTTTAAGGGATGCTCTGGAGAGCATGACGCCTGCTGAACTTACAGTGCTTGCTGTTGCTGTGCCGGTGCTGGGGAGTCTTGTTCTGGGTCTGGCTGCATTAAAAAGTGACGAGGATGCAGAAGCTCTGGTGAAGTGTGCGATGCTTGATGAGCAAAGTCAGATGGAACGCTGGGGAGCAGATATCGCAATTACTGACCGCATGGCAGCAAAAGTTCGTGATGTTGCTGATGTGCTGAGGTTCAGAAGTCTGTTGTGTCAAAAATGAAGCAAACTTTTAAAAACCTGCCATGAATTTGCCTTTCCGGCTTCTTACATAAGAAATCAGGGCAGAAAATTGCCCTTCTTATCAGGTGACTGGCAAAGGGAGGTTTTTAACGGTGGTTTTTAATAAAAATGAGCGTTTCGTTCGTTTTTCTGCGAAATGCGCCATGGGCGCATGGCTTGCGCTGCCTCTTATTCCTGTTGCCGCTATTGTATATGCTATGGGATAACCTGTTCAGGCTTCATGTTTATATTTGTTCTGCTCTGATAGATATGTAAGTATGTTTTTGTAATCAGACAGAATATTAAAGAAAAGGCTTTGGGTTTCATGACATTCAAAAAAGGTTTTCTGGCAGTTCTTGCTGTTTCCGGTTTTGCTCTGGCTGCGCAGTCTGCCTCTGCTCAGGCATGTCCGCCTCCCATGATG
Source organism: Acetobacter sp. DmW_043 (assembly GCF_002153485.1). NCBI lineage: Bacteria > Pseudomonadati > Pseudomonadota > Alphaproteobacteria > Acetobacterales > Acetobacteraceae > Acetobacter > Acetobacter sp. DmW_043. The sequence continues at coordinate 78,381 of NZ_JOMN01000027.1, forward strand.
CATCATGGCATGGGCCCTGGCCCGGGTCCTGATTTTTTCATGGGTGCTGATCTGACGAAAAAACAGCATAAGCAGATTGATGCTATTTTCAAAAAAGCACATAACCAGGAGGAAGGTGACCAGAGCCGTGAGTCTGAGCGTGATCTTCATACACAGATCCAGGACCTGCTGAGCCAGCCAGGTAAGCTTGATCGTGATAAAATTGCGTCATTGCAGCAGCAGCTGGCAACAATTCGTGCGCAGCGTGATATGCAGCATCTCGATGTGATGGAGCAGATCCATGATGTGCTGACCCCTGAGCAGCTGACACAAATCAAAGACCGCGAAACGAAAGAGCGCGCTCTGATGGATCAGCTTCACCAGCTGCGTCACCCTGACGTAACAAAATAATATATAGTTTTTCTTGACTTGTTCGGGGGGGTGGCTTAACCCCTCTGTTAAATCACAGGACCACCACTCCGCGAGTGTTCGCGCAGTGGTGGATTTTTGCATGGAGTAACAGGCCATTGTTCGAGGCTCTTTCAGGCAGGCTATCCGGAGTTTTTGACGGACTCGCCAAACGTGGTGCGCTGTCTGAGGCGGACGTTATAGAGGCAATGCGCGAAGTGCGTCTGGCTATGCTGGATGCAGACGTGGCGCTTCCTGTTGTTCGTGACTTTGTTAATAAAGTAAAAGAGCGGGCAGTCGGCGCCGAGGTGCTTGAGAGCATTTCTCCCGGTCAGGCTGTTGCGAAAATCGTTAACGATGCCCTGATTGATGCACTTGGTGGTGCCGGTGCAGTTCCCCTCAACCTGAATGCTGTCCCGCCGGTTCCGGTGCTGATGGTAGGTTTGCAGGGGTCCGGTAAAACTACGACATCAGGTAAAATTGCTCTCTGGCTTAAAAACCGCGAGCGTAAAAAAGTTCTTCTGGCCTCGCTTGATACCCAGCGGCCAGCCGCGCAGCTTCAGCTTGAACAGCTGGCAAAGCAGGCGGCAGTACCGTCATTGTCAATTGTCCCTGGTCAGAGTCCTGTTGATATTGCGCGTCGCGCAATGGAAACAGCGCGCCTCGAAGGGTTTGACGTCGTTATTCTTGATACGGCTGGTCGCCTCTCCATCGATGAAGTGCTGATGGATGAAGTGCGTCAGGTGCGTGCGGTGACAAACCCGGCTGAAACATTGCTGGTTGTTGACGCCATGACCGGTCAGGATGCGGTGAATACAGCCAAAGCCTTTAACGAGGCAGTCGGTGTTACCGGTGTGGTCATGACCCGAATGGATGGTGACGCACGCGGTGGTGCTGCACTGTCTATGAAGGCAATTACCGGCGCACCGATTAAACTGACGGGATCTGGTGAGAAGCTTGATGCTCTGGAAGAGTTCCATCCTGAGCGTGTTGCCGGCCGTATTCTTGGCCTTGGCGATATTGCCGGCCTGGTAGAAAAAGCGGCTGATACCCTCGATCATGAAGAGGGCGAACGCCTGGCCAAAAAAATGATGGCCGGTAAGTTCGATCTTGACGATTATGCCTCGCAAATTCGTCAGATCAGCAAAATGGGTTCCATTTCCGGCATCATGGGCATGCTGCCAGGTATGAACAAAGTTAAAGAAGCAATGGGTGATAAGGAGCTCGATACGAGTATTCTTAATAAACACCTTGCAATTATTTCCTCCATGACCAGAAAAGAGCGCAAAACGCCTGCTATTATCAAGGCGTCACGTAAAAAACGTATTGCTGCCGGGTCAGGGACGACAGTTCAGGATGTCAATAAGCTGCTCAAGCAGTTTGGAATGATGTCCGATATGATGAAGCGTTTTAGCAAGCTGGGCGTGAAAGGTCTTATGCGCCAGGGCTTATCTGCGCTCATGCCGAAAGGAATGGGGAATGGTCCACCTGGTGGTGGCGGTCGCCCCTTTCGCTGATCAGTTTGTTTTTGTCTGAATTTGTATAGATCTGGAGAAGTCTGAATGAGTCTTAAAATTCGCCTTGCTCGCGCTGGTGCAAAAAAACGTCCTTACTACCACATTGTAGTAGCTGACAGCCGTTCACCCCGCGATGGTCGCTTTATCGAAAAAGTTGGCGCTTACAACCCAATGCTGCCATCAGAGCACGCTGACCGCGTACGTCTGATTAACGAGCGCATCACGCACTGGCTGTCACAGGGTGCACAGCCAACTGACCGTGTTGCCCGTTTCCTGGGTCATGCTGGTCTGGCACCAAAACCAGCTTACGCTGAGCAGCCAAAACAGTCTGCGCCAAAGAAAAAAGCTCAGGCACGCGCTGAAGCTGCTGCTAAAGCTGCTGCAGCAGCCTGAGTCTGAAAACGAGCAAAGCAGATTATGCGTTCAGACCTCATATTAATTGGTGTTATAGGGAAAGCTCATGGTGTGCGCGGCCTTGTGCGTGTGCATAGCTATGCAGATGACCCTGCAACACTGGAGGAGTATGAGGCTCTTCAGGACGAGCAGGGGCGGTCATGGTCTTTGCGCTGGCGTGGTGCTGATGGTGTTGCGGAGCTGCGTGATGCACGCGGCAACCTGATATCTGATCGCACAGCAGCGCAGGCTCTGGTTAATACGCGCCTGTATGTCTCCCGGGATCTTTTGCCCGAGACAGAAGAGGAAGAGTTCTATCATTCAGATCTGATCGGAATGGAGGCCTGGGAAGGTACAGTTTCTCTCGGGCGTATCCTGATGGTTCATGATTACGGTGGTGGTGCCAGCCTGGAGATTGAAGGTGGTCTGATTATCCCTTTCACCCGTGCCTGTGTGCCTGAGGTTGACCTTGCCGCGCGGGCAGTTCGTATTGTTCGTCCTGCTGAGGTTTCAGGCGAAGAAGGGCAGGGTGTTTCGGGACGGTCAGCGGAGCAGCAGGTATGACCTGGCAGGCTACGGTTATGACGCTTTTTCCTGAAGCGTTTCCGGGTGTGCTGGGTATCTCTCTTGCAGGTCGTGCGCTTGAGAACAAAACCTGGTCATGCAGCACATATGATTTGCGTCAGTGTGGGCTTGGCCGGCACCGTGCGGTGGATGATACGCCGTTTGGTGGTGGTGCAGGTATGGTTATACGGGCAGATGTTGCTGATGCAGCTTTTTCGGCTGTTGACGCCCCGGCGGATGTTCCCCGGGTTTTTCTGACACCCAGAGGGACACCTCTGCGTCAGAAAGATGTTGTCCGTTATGCCGGTGCTCCGGGTGTTGTTCTGATGTGTGGCCGCTTTGAAGGTGTGGATGAGCGGGTGCTTGAAGCCCACAATGTGGAACAGGTCTCTGTCGGGGATTATGTTCTGTCGGGTGGGGAAGCAGCGGCTCAGGTCTTTCTGGATGCATGTGTGCGTTTGCTGCCTGGTGTGATGGGCAGCGACCAGAGCGGGGTTGAGGAAAGTTTTTCCGACGGTCTGCTGGAGTATCCGCATTATACACGTCCTGCTGAGTGGCAGGGGCGTAAAGTGCCGGATGTTCTGCTTTCTGGTAATCATGCTGCCATTGCTGCCTGGCGGCAGAAAAAGGCTGAAGAGACAACGCGGGAAAGAAGGCCGGACCTGTGGTCTGCCTGGCTGGCTCGCAGAGAAAAAAATGAGACTGCTGCCGGAATGTCCGGCCAGGCAGGCTAAACCGGGGTTTGAGGAAGGATTACGGAATATGAATATTATTCAGCAGTATGAAGCTGCCGAGATTGCACGTCTTACAGCAGCACGCCCTGTGCCAGAATTTGCAGCCGGTGATACGGTTCGCGTTTCTGTGCATGTTGTCGAAGGCGAGCGTAAGCGCGTTCAGGCATTCGAAGGTGTTGTGATTGCACGCTCTAACCGCGGGCTGAACAGCAACTTCACAGTGCGTAAAATTTCTAACGGTGAAGGCGTAGAGCGTATTTTCCCGCTTTATGGGCCCATCATTGCAGAAATTAAAGTTGTACGTCGTGGTAAAGTGCGTCGTGCAAAACTGTACTATCTGCGTGGCCGTAGCGGTAAGTCTGCTCGTATTGCAGAACGTCCCCGTGACGTGGTGGCACCTGCTGCTGCCAGCTGAAACAGACTGTAACCAGTCAGTTTCGTTGCATGAGAAAGCCCGGCCGCGTTTTGCAGCCGGGTTTTTTTATGGTCATATTAAAAAACTGACAGACAGCTCACATTCGCTTTTTTATCTCTGCTCTGTCTGTAGCCGGGACATAAAAAGGCACATATAAGAAACGAACGATAAGGCCGGTCAGGGCAGCTCGGGTGCTGCGGAAATAGTCAGGCCGGTATACGAAAAGGGGAAGGACCATGGCGCCGCGTACGCTGTTCGACAAAATCTGGGATCATCATGTTGTCGAGACATTGCCCGATGGTACTTCTATTCTTTATATCGACCGCCACCTTGTGCATGAAGTGACCAGCCCTCAGGCATTTGAGGGCTTGCGTCTTGCCGGGCGCCGTTTGCGTCACCCTGAAAAAACGGTCGCTGTGGTAGACCATAACGTGCCGACTTCTGACCGTAGCCAGCCGATTGAAGAAGAAGACAGCCGTAATCAGATCGAAACGCTTGAACGTAATGTTAAAGAGTTCGGTGTTCCCTATTTTCCGCTGCTTTCTGCCAGTCAGGGCATTGTGCATGTTGTTGGCCCCGAGCAGGGCATTTCTCTGCCTGGTATGACTATTGTCTGTGGTGATTCTCACACCTCCACCCATGGTGCTATGGGTTCGCTTGCTTTTGGTATTGGTACGTCAGAAGTTGAGCATGTAATGGCAACGCAGACTATTTTGCAGCGTCCGGCCAGAAATATGCGTGTGACGGTTGAAGGCACACCAGGCAACGGCGTTTCGGCTAAAGATATTATGCTTGCGATTATCGGGCATATCGGCACAGCAGGTGGCACGGGTCACGTTATTGAATTTGCTGGTTCAGCCATCCGTGGTCTTGATATGGCCGGTCGTATGACGATCTGTAACATGTCGATTGAGGCGGGCGCACGTGCAGGCATGGTTGCTCCTGACGATGTGACATTTGAGTATGTCAGAAACCGTCCGTTTGCTCCTAAAGGCGATGATTTCGACAAGGCTGTTGCATACTGGCGCACGCTTGCCTCTGACGAAGGTGCGCATTTTGACAAAGAAATAACGCTGCGCGCTGAGGATATCGCACCGTCCCTGACATGGGGTACCAGCCCTGAAACGGTTGTTTCTATTACCGGCACAGTGCCGGACCCCGAGCAGGAAACAGATGAGGCTGTGAAAGTGCAGCGTCGTCGTATGCTTGAGTATATGGGGCTCGAAGCCGGGCAGACTATAGCTGGTGTGCCTGTCGATGTTGTCTTTATTGGTTCATGTACTAACAGCCGTATTGAAGATTTGCGTGCCGTTGCTCATGTCGCTGCCGGCCGTAAGGTGGCAGAGGGTGTTCGTGCCATGATTGTGCCCGGGTCAGGTCTGGTGAAACAGCAGGCTGAGCAGGAAGGGCTGGATAAAATTTTCCTTGATGCAGGGTTTGAATGGCGTGAGGCTGGCTGCTCAATGTGCCTGGGCATGAACCCTGATCGCCTGACACCGCAGCAGCGTTGTGCTTCAACCTCGAACCGTAATTTTGAAGGACGTCAGGGTCCGGCTGGTCGTACACATCTGCTCTCGCCGGCTATGGCAGCAGCAGCAGCTGTGACCGGATGCCTGACTGATGTGAGGGAGCTGATCTGATGGAAAAATTTACATCTTTATCGGCAGTAGCAGCAGCACTGCCTGAAGCTAATATCGACACCGATAAAATTATTCCTGCCCGCTTTCTTAAAACAACAAAGCGTACCGGGCTTGGTAAACATGCCTTTGACAGCATGCGCTATCATCCTGATGGTACAGAAAACCCTGACTTTGTTCTCAATCAGCTGCCATGGCGTCATGCAGAAATTCTGATAACGCATGATAACCTTGGCTGCGGCTCTTCACGTGAACATGCGCCCTGGGCCCTGCTTGATTTCGGTATTCGCTGTGTTATTGCGCCATCTTTTGCGGATATTTTTTTCAATAACTGCTTTAAAAATGGCATCTTGCCGATATGCCTGCCGCGTGAGCTGTGCGACGCCCTGATGGAAGATGCCCGTATGGGCAGCAACGCCCGTCTGACTGTTGATTTGCCACGTCAGGTTGTTATTCGCCCGGATGGTAAAGAAATTCCGTTTGAGATCGACCCGTTCCGTAAACACATGCTGATTGAGGGCCTTGATGATATTGGCCAGACTCTTTTGCATGAAAAGCGTATCGACACCTATGAAGAGCAGGTTGCTCACGACCGCCCTTGGGTTCCTACAATTTCTATAGACTGACTTACTGACTGGAGAAGTTCATGACTGCTCAATCACCTAAAAAGCTTCTTGTGCTGCCTGGTGACGGAATTGGCCCCGAAGTGATGCAGGAAGTGCGCCACATCATGACGTGGCTTGAACAGAAGCGCGGTCTTTCTTTCGAGGTGTCAGAAGACCTGGTTGGGGGGGCATCACTTGAGAAATATGGTGTGCCGATCCGTGATGAGGTGATTGAGAAAGCATGGGCGGCTGATGCAGTTTTGTTCGGCTCAGTTGGTGACCCGCGCTGGGCTCATGTCGGGTTTGAAAAGCGGCCTGAACTGGCTATTCTTAAACTGCGTCAGGAGCTGGCTTTATTTGCTAACCTGCGTCCGGCTCAGGTGTTTGACGCGCTGGTTGATGCCAGCACGCTCCGCCCTGAAGTTGTGCAGGGTCTCGACATCATGATTGTACGTGAAAGTGTCGGCGGTATTTATTTTGGCAGCCCGCGCGGTATCGAGACTTTGCCTGACGGCAGTAAAAAAGGAATCAATACAGAAGTTTATACAACATCTGAAATTGAGCGTGTTGCCCGTGTTGCTTTTGATCTGGCACGGAAGCGTCAGGGTCGTGTCTGCTCAGTTGAGAAATGCAACGTGATGGAAAGCGGTCTTTTGTGGAAAGAGGTCGTAACCGAATTGCATGCCCGCGAATATCAGGACGTTGAGCTGTCTCATATGCTGGCTGATAACTGTGCTATGCAGCTGGTCAGAAATCCGCGCCAGTTTGATGTGATTGTCACGGGTAATCTGTTTGGTGATCTGTTGTCAGACCTTGCTTCTATGCTGACAGGCAGCCTGGGGATGTTGCCATCAGCGACACTGGGTGTTGCTGATGAAAGCGGGAAGTTCCCGGCGCTTTATGAGCCTATTCATGGCAGTGCGCCAGATATTGCAGGCAAAGGTATTGCCAACCCGCTTGCACAAATTTTGTCTTTTGCCATGCTGCTGCGTTATTCACTTAACCTTCAGGATGCTGCGCAGGAGATTGAAAACGCAGTCTCCGCTGTTCTGGCCAGTGGCCTGCGTACGGCTGATATCGCTGGTGCCGGGCAGAAAGCTGTGAGTACATCAGAAATGGGTAAAGCTATTATTGAAGCCCTTAATGCTGCGGCCTGATAAAATCTAACGTGTTTGATAAAGCTGGCTTTTGAAAATATTCATTATTTCAGAAGTCAGCTTTTTTATTTAAAATGAATTTTAAAATTTCCGTCCTTGAGACGTTAAACGCAGAGCAGACATAGTTATTGCAATCATTCTGCTGCTGTTACATTCTTCCTTTGCATATAAGGGCTTTATTGCCGGTGTAGAGAAAAGGGTGTTCTATGAATTTAAGAGGTTGGTTGCTGGCATCTGCCGTGTCTGTTCTGGCGGTTGCCGCTACTGTGCCATGCAGCGCTGCGACACAGGCTGTAAATAAGCAAAATAACACAGCTTTTCTGAGTGATATTCACGGTGCTAAAGCTCTTGAATGGGTCAGGGCACAGAATAATAAAACGACCAGTGAGCTTGAAAAAGATAAACGCTATCAGGAGTTTTACGATAAAACACTGAGTGTTTTACAGGCACCAGACAGATTGCCTTCACCTGATTTTTTTGCCGGTGGTATCTGGAATTTCTGGCAGGATGCGCAGCACCCCCACGGTATATGGCGGGCGGCTACACTTGAGTCTTATTTATCTTCTGACCCGTCATGGCAGACAAAAATTGATTTTGATGCGCTTTCAAAGCAGGACCATAAAAACTGGGTTTTTCAGGGAACCAGCTGTCTTAACCCGGCAGATGAGAAATGTCTGATTGCGCTGTCAGATGGTGGTGAAGATGCCGTAACGCTGCGCGAGTTTAATACAAAGACAGGTCAGTTTGTTAAAGAGAATGGTTTTGAATTTTCCCGTTCAAAACAGAATGCAACCTGGCTTGATGATAATACTATTCTGCTTGCACGTGACTGGGACGGAAAAGGAACAGACCTGACAGCGTCAGGCTATCCATTTGTGGTTAAAAAGGTTGAGCGGGGGCAGTCTCCGGCACATGCGCAGGAGGTTTATCGTGGCCAGCCTTCTGATATCAGCGTTGAAACACTTGCTCTGACAGATGGCCAGGGGCACCGCCTGGTGCTTGTTTCTCGTCGGGTGACTTTCTTTGAAGTGCGTTTTGCTGTGCTTGACGGTAATACGCTGCACTGGCTGAGCATACCAGAAAAGGCTGACGTGCAGGGGTTGCTGAATGGTCGTCTGATCTTCTCTGTGAATGAAGACTGGAAGCGCGAAGGTCTTCCAACTATACCTGCCGGCAGTGTGGTCTCTGTTGACCCGGAGAATACCGTTCAGAGCGCCGAAATTGTTTTTACCCCATCAGCCACTCAGGCTGTTGAGGATATCGGTGTTACTAAAAATGCTGTTCTGATCAGCTTCCTTGATAATGTGCGCGGTCGCGCTGCCCGATTCAAAAGTGCCTGCGCCGGTAAACCATGGCAGAGTGAACAGCTTAACCTGCCAGATATGGCTTCGGTGCATGTTGCTGCGACCAGCACGCAGTCAGATGAAGCCTTTGTGAGTGTGGAAAGCTATATTAAGCCACGCGAACTCTGGCTTGTGCAGGGAGATGAAAAGCCACGCCAGGTGAAAGCAGCGCCCGCCCGGTTTAATGCGAGTGACCTTGAAACAGAGCAGTTGTGGGCAACATCGACAGATGGTGTGAAAGTGCCGTATTTCATTGTTCATCGTCGTAACATGCCAATGAATGGCCAAAACCCGACATTAATGACGGCTTATGGTGGTTTCCAGGTTTCTTACACGCCTGTTTATGCACCCGAAACGGGCCTGCTATGGCTTGAACGTGGTGGTGTTTATGTCGTTGCCAATATTCGTGGCGGTGGTGAGTTCGGGCCAAAATGGCACGAGGTGGCACGTAAATCAGGGCGGATGAAAGCCTATGATGATTTTGCGGCCGTTGGTAAAGATCTCATCCACCGGGGCATTACATCAACAGAACATCTTGGTATTCGTGGCCGCTCTAATGGCGGCCTGCTGGCCGGAGCTGAAATGGTGCAGCATCCTGATTTATGGAAAGCTGTGATCATTGGTGTGCCGCTGCTCGATATGGAGCATTTTGAAACCATGTCAGCCGGTGCTTCATGGGTTGGGGAATATGGTTCTATGTCAGTGCCATCGGAAGCAGAGTTTTTGCGTAAAATTTCTCCGTTGCAGTCACTGAAAGCTGATGTGACCTATCCCGTGCCCTTTATTTTTACCTCGACCAGTGATGATCGTGTTGGCCCGGTACATGCTCGTCGTTTCGCTGAGAAGCTACAGAGTATGGGTAAAAAGTTTTATTATTATGAAGATATTCAGGGCGGGCACTCGGGCACAGTAAATGCGCCTGAAGTTGCGCAGGAGCGTGCGCTTGAATTTGTTTATCTGTCTCAGTTTCTGATGGATCAGCCGTAAATTTTATTTCCCCCTCTTTCCTCCCTTTCGGAGGGAGAGGGGTTTTACCGCTTATAAAGGCAGTTTCCATGAAAGCTTGACCTTTTGCATGGGAATATCTGTTTTAAGACTGCGTACGCCTTTAATGCGAGCCAGATATTCTGACTGAAAATGCCTGTAAGCCTCAAGACTTTTAACAAGAACACGCAGCAGAAAATCACAGTCTCCCGCCATTAAGTGACATTCAACGACCTCAGGTGAGGCCTGAATGACTTTTACAAAGTGGCTGACAGTATCTTCATCCTGCGCATCAAGCCAGACGCGGACAAACACCGTGGTCGTAAATCCCATTTTTACGGGGTTTAGCAGAGCAACATACTCATCAATTAAACCGGCTTCTTCAAGCTGGCGCACACGGCGCAGGCAGGGGGTTGGGGTTAAACCAATTTCCCGGGCCAGCTCGATATTGCTGATACGCCCGTTACGTTGCAGGGCGACTAAAATTCGTCTGTCTATCTCATCGGGAGAGTATGGCATATTATGCTCTTTATAAAAGAATTAAGAGTTTAATATTCTAATTTAAGAAGATTTATAAGTATTTTTTGAAAGCACATTTTACGTCTTTATCGCTACATTCGGCTGCTTTTATTTTATGGTGATGAGTGTGAATACATGTGCTGATGATGCCCCCCCGGGAGCCGCATCTGAGTTCTGGCGGGCTGTGCGTACTTCGTTCCCGGTTGCAATGAGTTTTATTCCCTTTGGGCTGGTGCTTGGCGCGCAGGCTCGTATGCAACATCTGTCATCCTGGCAGGTGCCGGTGATGACGGGTCTTAATTTTGGTGGTGGTTCAGAGTTTGCAGCGATCGGGTTATGGACATCCCCACCGCATATACTGCTTATTGTGAGTGTAACATTTCTGATTAACAGCCGGCATTTGCTTATGGGGGCTGTTTTTGCGCCTTATCTGAACAAATTATCACGGTTTAAGGCCCTGGTTTGTCTATTTTTTATGTGTGATGAAGCCTGGGCACTGAGTCTGTCAGACTGTAAAAAAAGAGGTTTTAGTCTGCCATATTATACTGGTGTGGCTGGCATGCTTTATTTTAACTGGGTGTTATCAACCTTTGCGGGGGCTCTCCTTGGGCCGGTTTTGGGTGATGTTACACGCTACGGGTTTGATATGGCGTTTCCGGCTGTATTTTTTGTATTGCTGAAGGGTATGTGGAAAGGCCTGCTGTTTTCAGGTCTGCCCTGGGTCGTTAGCCTTGCTGTGGCGATAACAGCTTATTTGTATCTTCCAAAAGGCTGGTATGTACCATGTGGTGCACTTGCTGGTTTAACTCTGGCATGGTGGCAGGCACGGGCATGATTATTCTGACAATAATATTCATGGCACTGGCAACATACAGCACGCGTATCGGAGGGTATCTTATTCTGAGCCGTTACCCTGTTTCACGACGTGTGGCGCGTATGATGGAGGTTGCTCCGGGGTGTATTCTTATTTCGGTACTGGCGCCTGATTTTGCATCAGGGCGAGTGGCTGATCTGCTGGCTCTTGGCGTCACCATGCTGGCAGCCTTAAGGTTCTCCCTGTTTTATACGGTGCTGATCGGTATAGGGTCAGCCTGGCTTCTCAGGGCCTGGGTTCCTGTTTAGTCAGGGGGGGCAGGCACAAAAAAAACCGGGCTTCCTGAGGGAAGGCCCGGCTTTGCGCTGTAATCTGTGCGGAGGCTTAGAAGCCTTCACGCTCCAGACGCTTACGCTCCATCTTGCGTGCACGACGTACAGCTTCGGCAGACTCACGAGCTTTGCGCTCTGATGGCTTTTCGAAGTGACGACGAAGTTTCATTTCGCGGAAAATGCCTTCGCGCTGCATTTTCTTCTTGAGGGCTTTAAGAGCCTGGTCGACATTATTATCGCGGACGAGAACGTGCACTTGGTGACTAACCCCTGTTTCAAAAAACCCGGTTTTTCCGGCTTTAGTGTGTATAAATAAAAGAAGGCAGACGCAGGGCGTCACGCCGATTCCTGATACTGGCAGACCGTATAGCATGGGCTTGTGTAAAAATACAAATCGTTCTTTCTTCTTAATCATATTCATTTAAAAAATATTTTCCGGTGGGAGATCAGAACAGCGTGACCATTCTCAAAATAGCCCGCATGGGCCACCCGGTACTTCTCAGGCGTGCTGATGAGGTCGCTCATCCTGGTGCCCCTGAGTTACAGAAACTGATAGATGATATGACAGAAACTCTGGCTGATGCCGGTGGTGTTGGCCTGGCGGCGCCCCAGGTGCATGTTTCGCAGAGGTTGTTTCTTTATTCGGTGCCTGAAGTACGCAGCGAGGGGGAGGAAGACCCGCCACTGGCCGTGCAGGTAATTATTAACCCGGCTCTTGAGCCTGTTGATGATGAGATGATACCGCGTTTTGAAGGGTGTTTATCTATCCCCGGTATGCGCGGTGAGGTGCCGCGTTATAAACGGGTGCGCTATACAGGCTACGATCGCAACGGTCAGCCTGTTGCAGGCGTGGCATCAGGTTTTCGTGCCCATGTCATGCAGCATGAAATGGATCATCTTGATGGTATCCTGTATCCAATGCGGATGACGGATATAGGCCGGTTTGGTTATGAGGCCGAGATGGTAAAATATGGAGTGCGGACATGAATTTTGTTTCCTCTGCGCAGATCAGGCAGGCTGTTTTACTCGCTGTTGCCGGTATAGCGTCAGCCAGTACCCCTTCTTTGCCTGAGCATGATCCCCTGCGGGATGAGGCATTGCGTAAACTTGCACGGCAGGCCGGAACGCGCGGGTGGAGCCTGTCTGTTTTATCTGACGTGGCCGGAGATGACGCCGATCTTCTTTTTCCCGGTGGGGTAACTGAGATGATCGAAGCCTGGTCTGATTTATGTGACCGGGAAATGCTTGATGCTGCCTTTGATATCCGGGAAGAGCGTCTGAGTCGCCGGGTCAGGCAGTTACTTTTATGTCGTTTGCCGGGCGATGAGAGCCGCAGAAATGCAGCCCGTGCCGCATTACGATCTTTACTGGTTACGCCGGGGGGGATTCAGGTTTTGCGACGTTCTCTCATGCGTACAGTGAATGCAATCTGGCAGGGGGCTGATGATATGTCATCAGGCCTGACATTTGTCACCAAACGCCTGACGTTAAGCCATGTTTATGCCGTATCTTTATTATACTGGCTCTCGCGTGGCGGAAGTGACGCAGATATGGTGGCATTTATTGACCGCCGTCTGGCAGCAGTTCTGAAAACAGGGCAGATAAAGGCGCGTCTGAGTGAGTTTTTTATGAAAAAAGGCAGTAAAACGGCTCGCAGCGCCTCCCCGGCAGAAAATGGGGAGACAGCCTCTGTATGAATGGTTATCGCCCGGTTGATGAAGCAGGCTCGGGTCTTCTGTTTCTCAGGGAGGAGCAGATCAGACATGCTCAGACGATCATGTTCCTGGCAAACCGTGATGCTGCTGAAGCGATTGCTCCTCTTCTTGAAGAATATGACCTGGGGCGTGCGCATTATCGTGTGCTGCAGGTGCTTGCTTTTAGTCCGGGTGTGACTGTCAGCCGGCTGCGTGATATTCTTGGTGTCACCAAACAAAGTCTTGCCCGTACGCTGACCGAGCTGCATGAGCGGGACTATGTTGATACGACAGCCTCCCGGCGTGACAGACGGCAAAAGCTGTTAACGCTGAGCAAAAAGGGGCAGAGGGTGGAAGCGGAACTTTTTTCAGTTGCCAGAGGCCGGCTTGTCGCGGCTTATCGTGATGCGGGCGGAGCCGCGGTTGAAGGGTTTCGGCGTGTTATGTGGGGTATGCTTTCAGAAAGTAGCCGTAGTTTAATGTCAGATGATGAGATCACACGTAAAAAGGGTGCGGTGAGTGGATAGTCTCTCTGATCTTTCTACCGGGAGAGAGGAAGCCTCTCACATTATCGTGGTTGATGATGATGCACGCCTCAGGCGGCTTTTGCAGCGTTATCTGTCTGAGCATGGGCTGCGTGTCAGTGTTGCGTCAAATGCGGCAGAAACGCGCCAGGCCCTTGAGAGTATTCAGCCTGACGCTATGGTGCTCGACGTCACAATGCCTGGTGAGAGCGGGCTTGAGCTGACGCGCTCTCTTCGTCAGCAGGGTTTGTCCTTTCCGATTATTTTGCTGACAGCACGGGGTGAGCCCGCCGATCGTATTACCGGCCTTGAAGCCGGAGCAGATGACTATATGGGCAAACCTTTTGAGCCTAGGGAGCTGCTGCTGCGTATCAGGGCACATCTGCGCCGTCATCTCCCGCAGAGTGCTTCTGATGAGTTGCGGATTGTACGTCTGGGGGATAAGGATTTTGACCCTGTGCGTGCTTTGTTGTGTGGTCCTGAGGGTAATATTCATCTGACAGGCGGGGAGGGCGCTCTCCTAGCTGTTCTGGCCAGACAGCCAAACAGAGTGTTTTCCCGTGAGGAAATTGCTCAGGCGCTTGAAATGCCAGATATAGGTGAGCGTGCTGTTGATGTGCAGATTACACGTTTGCGGCGTCGTATAGAAAAAGACCCGCGTGAGCCACGCTTTCTCCACACTATTCGTGGGCGGGGGTATGTTCTTAAGCCTGGTCTTTCATAGAGTGGCATCTTTCAGAGAGGTTGCGTGACATATAAGCAATGGCTCAGATCCCCCCGGGTTGAAAAAAGCATCAGGCGTATTTTGCCTCGCTCGATGCTGGGGCGCTCTTTGCTTATTGTGCTGATACCCCTTCTGGTGACGCAGGTGATATCGCAGGGGCTGTTTTATGGTAACTTTCTTGGCGTTGCCTCACGCCGTTTGTCAGATTCTGTTGCCTCTGAAATCGTTCTCTCTCTTAAAACTCTGGAAAGGCTGCATTCTCAAAGTGACAAGCAGTGGTTTGTTAATCAGGCACAGGATCAGCTGCATCTGATAGAGATATGGAAGCCAGGATTTCAGCTGACACGCGTTGGTACTAATCATATTATGGGCCCGATGGATGAAAATCTTGCCCATGCTCTTGAGAGCAGCGTTGACCATCCGCTTTTTATTGACTGGCATACGGACCGGCACACAGTATTTGTTTTTATTCAGCTCAGTGATGGTATTTTAGAAGTCCAGGTGCCGCGTAAGCGTCTTGATATGGGGCAGTTATGGCTGTTTGTGTCATGGACAGCAGGTAGCTCGTTTTTGTTGTTTTTGCTGGCCAGCCTGTTTTTGCGTAATCAGGTCAGGGCTATTCGTCGTCTCGCTTATGCAGCTGAACAGTTTGGCCTCGGGCGTGATGTCGGGCCAATCAGGCCATACGGCGCCCAGGAGGTACGAAAAGCCGCTGTTGCGTTTAACCGGATGCAGGACCGGATTTATCGTTTCATTTCACAAAGAACCGGTGTTCTGGCCGGAGTATCGCATGATTTGCGCACGCCACTTACACGTATTCGCCTGTCTCTCGCAATGCTGCCCCGTTCCGGTCAGGTAGATGCTGCCCAGGTCGCTCCGGATATTGATGATATGATCGGTGATGTTGATGAGATGGAGCATATGATTGACAGCTACCTCTCTTTTGCCCGGGGAGAGGGGGCTGAAACACCTCAGCGTACAGAGTTACGGCCCTATCTTGAAGATGTTGTCGCTGCAGCACGTCGGGCTGGTACGCATTTTCAGGGGCTGGAGGTGGAGGAGGGGGTCTTTTTAGTCATACGCCCTGATTCTATACGTCGGGCTTTGATGAATTTGCTCGATAATGCACGTCGGCATGGGGGGGCAGTCACTCTGACAGCTTATGCAACGCCCGCTGGCGCCTGCATTGTGACTGATGATGATGGAGAAGGCATTAACCCGGAGCTTCGTGACACCGTTTTTCGTGCATTTGAAAGTGGAAAAGGTGGCGGTACAGGCTTGGGGCTGACGATATCGCGCGACATAATACGTGCACATGGCGGCGATATGGAGCTCGATACCGCCCCGGGCGGAGGGCTGAGAGTAAGTATCCTCCTGCCCTGGTAAAGAAAACGAAAAAGACTACGATGTCAGAGCGTGTTGCCTGAGCCGAAGTGTCCCGGGCCGGAGTTGCTGTTGCCCAGACCCTGACTCTGACCTGTGGCGCTGCCTGTGCCCATAAGGTTTTGCATGGGGTTGTATCGTCCGACATTCCCCAGAATTTGCTGCAGGATATTAATGCTTGTGCCGGGAGTGGGGGTGACCTGACTGATCATAGACACAGGACGGGCATCTTTGCGGTTAAGAGTACGCAAAGTTTTTAGTTTACCATCGTTGTCAAAGTTCAGAACAACAACCTGCTGTTTATCAATTCCGGGAAAATTTGCCGGACGCAGATAGGTTGTCATCGAGATATAAATCCAGGTGTTATCGTCGAAGGCACCCCGGGTTGTAGGTGACCCCATAAGGTCGATAGCGTCAGCACGGGTGCTGCTGCCTGGTATAAGCTGGTCATAATCATCAGCTTCAACGAGTGAACCACGAGGCACAGGTGTGGGGCTAAAAATAGAGCAGCCGGATACAAGAGACAGAACTGCGATAAGGCTGACAGCCTTACGAAGACGCATCGTGATGAAGGGGCGCTGCGGCAACATGGTTCAGTCTGATATCCTGTGCGTTGTTACAATGGTAATGATATAAATATATCGTGCTGAATTTACTACCATGAAAAAAAGCGCCTGTCTCCCTGAACTGACCGGATCACGCAGCCTGACCAGCGATGTGCTGTGAGGCAGCTTTATCAGAGAGCCGTGTAAAAAATATTCTGATGTCAGGCTGATATGCCGGGTGGAATGCAGTAATATAAAATAATCGGGATCTATTTCTGGTTGTGCTGCCTGTTGCTGTAACAGCAGGGGGCTGATCAGGTAAGGAAGCAGGAGATTATTTTGTGACTCCAAAATCTGAATTTTCACGGCATATCGCTGTTAATCGAATCGGTAGTAACGGGCTGAAAATTACAGTTGAAGCAACGGCGGATGAATGCAGGCTTATAGCCAGACGTCTGAACCTGCCTGATGTAACGATGTTGCGCTGCAGGTATAACCTGGTGTCGTCTGACCAGAACAATGTTGTGGCCCAGGGTGCTCTGGCAGCTAAATTTCAGCATGTCTGCGTTGTTACACTTGAACCGTTTGAAGATGTACTGACAGCATCATTTAATATAAAATTTGTTCCGGAAGAATTTTTTACTGAAAGTTCGGCGCTGGAACTGGATGTTGAAGACGAAATTCCCTATACAGGAAATAATATTGACCTCGGTGAGGCTACTATAGAGCAGTTTGCACTTGAACTTCCTGCTTATCCGCATAAGCCGGATAGTGTTCTTCCGGAAGAAATTATACCGGAGGAGGAAGTGCAGGCAGCACCCGTATCAGAGAAGCGTATTAATCCGTTCGCAGCGTTACAGGAATTGCGACAGAAAAAGAAGTGAATATACAGGCGAAAGCCAGCTGAAGCTTGCGAAATGACAAGCTGTCTGCTACAGCGCCCCATCGGTCTGGCTAATGGCCTGCTTTGTGTGCTGCACGGTTAACCCCGTTGCAGGTGTTTAAAAAGAAATATCTGGAGAGAGCCGGGAAATGGCTGTACCTAAAAGAAAAACCTCGCCATCACGTCGTGGTATGCGTCGTAGTCATCAGGCACTGCGTGTTGAAGCTCATGCAGAATGCTCAAACTGTGGCGAACTGAAACGCCCTCATAATATCTGCAGTCATTGTGGCCATTACGATGGTCGTGAAGTTATTGCAGCAGGAAAAGCACTTAAAGTTGCTGTGCGTGCCTGATTTTAGTCAGGTGTTTTTCCCCTTCCTGTTCTGGTGCGAAGAGATGCAGCAAAACATGGCGGGGGTAGATTTCTCGACTATGATAAAGGGACCGGTATGAGCGGACAGGAAAATTCAGGGATTGATTCCCCCGAAGACAGTCAGGTGTACAGTCTGGCTATTGACGGGATGGGGGGAGATAAAGGTCCTGAAGTCGTGGTTGCTGGTCTCAATATCGCTGCCGATCGTCACCGTAATATGCGGATATTGCTGATTGGTGACGAATCTAAGCTGCTTCCTTTACTGGCTGCTAACCCTAAGGCTGCGGCAATCTGTACGATTTTGCATACAGAGCAGTCTGTGCCCATGGATATGAAGCCGACTGCGGCTTTGCGTCTGCGGCAATCTTCTCTCCGTCTGGGGATGGATGTAGTCGCAAATGGTCAGGCTAAAGGGGTGGTCTCCGCTGGTAACAGTGGTGCGATGCTTGCACTGGCAAAAATTGTTGTAAAAACGATGCCTGGTGTTTCCCGTCCGGCAATGGCGGCTGTGAGCCCGACGGTTAAGGGTGACCTTGTCGCGCTTGATTTGGGTGCCAACGTTAGCTGTGACTGGCGTAACCTGGTCGAATTTGCCGTAATGGGCGATATTTTTGCTAAAACAGTTCTCGGTCTTCCCGCGCCGCGTATAGGCCTTCTGAACGTAGGGTCAGAAGATCAGAAGGGCGATGAGAAACTTCGTATTGCCTCTGAGGTGCTGCGTGAAAGCCCTCTCGCTGATCAGTTCGCTGGTTTTGTTGAGGGGTATGATTTTACATCTGGTAAAGTTGACGTCGTTGTGACCGACGGCTTCAGCGGTAATGTTGCCCTGAAAGCCGGCGAAGGTGTCATGAAAATGGCAACGGCTTTGTTGCGCCAGGTGTTTAACCGCAATCTTATTTCCAGGCTTGGGTATCTTCTGGTAAGGCCCGGTCTTGAGCGTATGAAAGAATGGCTCGATCCGCGTCGTTATAACGGCGCAGTTTTTGTGGGTCTTAACGGCGTTGTCGTTAAATCTCATGGCGGCACAGATGCTGAAGGATTCGCCTGTGCGGTTGATGTCGCGATGGACATGGTTACGCATAATTTTAATGCAAGTATTCGTGAACGCCTGGAGCATATGACGGCTCTTATGGCACAACGACAGTCTCATGAGTCTTAGAAGGCTGTTTATTTTAATTTTAATGACACCTGAATGATAATGAATATAGCCCGGTCGTTGCAGACAATAAAACAGTGCCGGTGAGTAGAAGGCAGAAATGGCAAAACGCGCGCTCCTGGTTGGTTTTGGGGGCTTTCTTCCAGAACGTGTCCTCACTAACGATGAACTGGCTGTAAAATTAAATACTTCAGATGAGTGGATTACCACACGCACTGGTATTAAACGCCGTCACATAGCCGGGCCTGATGATACAGCGGCCAGCATGGCAACCAGCGCTGCTGAGGCTGCACTGGCCTATGCCGGTATGTCAGCTTCAGAGGTTGACGCTGTAATTGTGGCAACGTCAACGCCAGATCAGGCTTTTCCTGCTACTGCGGTCAGGGTTCAGGCTGCATTGGGCATGAAGCAGGGCTTCGCCTTTGATATAGCGGCAGCATGTTCAGGCTTTGTCTACGCTCTTGCTATGGCAAACTCTTTTATCCGCTCAGGTCAGGCACGTAATGTGCTCGTTATTGGCAGCGAAGTGTATTCCCGTATTGTTGACTGGTCCGACCGGACAACCTGTGTGCTGTTTGGTGATGGTGCCGGTGCGGTGCTTGTCTCCGGCACTGACGCGCCTGGCGAGTCAGGTATTCTGTCGACGCATCTTCACTCAGATGGTGCAGAGGGTGACCTTCTTTATGTCGATGGTGCTGTAGGGCGGCCGCATATGAGTGGGCACCTGAAGATGAGCGGACGGGATGTTTTCAGGCATGCTGTTGCTAAGCTCTCCTCTTCTGTTGATGAAGCGCTTGAGAGCGAAGGTCTTTCTTACAGCGATGTTGCATGGTTAGTTCCGCATCAGGCGAATATCCGCATTATTGAGGGTGTTGGCAAAAAATTAGGACTAAATCCTGAACAGGTTGTCGTGACAGTTGACAGGCACGCTAATACTTCTGCTGCGTCGATTCCTCTTGCGTTAAATGAGGCTGTACGTGACGGACGTATTAAAAAGGGTGAACTTGTTCTGATGGAAGCCCTTGGTGGTGGTTTAACGTGGGGCTCTGCTTTGGCGCGTATGTAATTTTCAGATAAAAAGAGAGGCAGATACCACAGAGTAATTGACGTTTCCTGGTAATATGTTAATCTATACTTATGGAAACAATTACACGCGCCTCTCTTGTTGAAAACATTTGTCAGGAAGCCGGTTTGTCTCGCAGAGACTCAGCTGCCGTGCTTGAAGATGTTCTCGAAACAGTAGCCTCTGCACTTGAGCAGGGCGAAAGTGTTAAAATTAGCGGATTCGGTACATTCTCTGTGCGACAAAAAGGCCAGAGAAGCGGACGTAATCCTAAGACAGGGGAGGAGGTGCCTATTCTTCCTCGCTCTGTTCTTGTTTTCCGGTCCAGTCAGCTTCTTCGTGCTCAGGTTAATCATGAGGCAGAGGTGAACTTTGCGGAAGATGCTCATGACTGACGAAAACCAGCTGCCTTCTGTATCGGATTCTGAAAATTTTTTAGAGAGTGAATTTGAAGCAGGCGGTGAGTTTTCGACTATCAGTGAAGTAGCTGACGAAATTCATGTGCCTCAGCACGTTCTTCGTTTCTGGGAAACTCGTTTTGAGCAGGTCAGGCCGTTAAAACGGCTTGGTGGCCGTCGTTATTACAGTAAGCAGGATCTTGAGCTCCTGCGTTATATTTCACAGCTTCTTTATCGGGATGGCCATACTGTCAAAGCAGTCCAGCGCATCCTGGCAGAGGAAGAGGCTAAGGTCTCTGCTCAGAGCCAGCCTGAAGCTGCGGGCAGCAATATTTCTCAGTCAGCAGAGAATGATCCTGTTACGTCTTCTGATGCTGCAATGCAGGAAACAATTGTTTCTTCTGAAACGACAGAAAAAACAGATAAAGAGCAAGCCGCTGCTGTATCCAGAGAAGTTTCTGAGGTTGCCAGAACAGCTCCTGTCATGACGGATGCAGAGCACACAGCACATTCATCACTCTCTGGCGGCGTGTCAGTCTGGCATAAGGGGCTTGCTGCTGAAGATCATATGTCTGATGAAGCTGGAGCCTCTCAGTTTTCAGAAGGTGAATCGTTCTCACATGTAGATAATGCGAGTGTTTCTGATCATTCTGATGACATAAACAGAGAGCTACGTCGGGTGAATGAGCGCGTTAAACATGAGCTGACTAGTTTGCTTTTCGAACTTGAGGCGATGAGAGATATTTTTTTGCAGGAAAAGTATCTGTAGTTGCTTGTGTCTCTGTGCAGAGGCTGCTAAACACTCTTTCACCGGGAAACGGGCAGTAGCGCAGTCTGGTAGCGCATCAGTCTGGGGGACTGGGGGTCGTGGGTTCGAATCCCGCCTGCCCGATATCCGTTTTCCCGGTTTATAAGGTGCGTAAAAAGCACCTTAAATTCTCTTTATTAAAAATGATTATGTTTCTTTGAGCGAGAGCTGCTCATCGACCAGCGCCTCCATACCAGGTCGAGTGCTGCCATTACTGCGGGACCGGCAAACAGACCAAGCAGCCCCCACGTTTCGGCACCTCCCAGGATTCCCAGAAGAACCCACAGGAAATGTAGTTTTGTGGTTCCTCCAATAAGGAAGGGTCTGACAAAGTGGTCCGCTACAAAAATCACCAGTAAGCCCATACAAAAGGTGATAATACCAGCCAGTGCAGCCCCTTTGCTAAGCAGAATAAGAGAGACTAAGCCGATTGCAACAGCGGCGCAGAAGGGTAGCATTGCAGCAACGGCTGTAATGACACCAAAGAGGGCAGAGTGTGGAGCGCCGCATAAATAATATATAACGCCCATGAATGCACCTTCAGCCATGCCAACCAGCACCAGCCCCTGAACAGTGCCATGAACTGAGGCGACAATCTGCCGGGCAATAATTTCACCGCGCCGGCCAAAAGCACGACGTGAAGCAATGCGGCACTGATGAATGACGGCATTGCCGTCCTTATATAAAAAAAACAGCGTTAAAATAGAAAAGCAGAATAATGTTCCACGATGCGCTACCTGTGCACCAAGCGCTTTGGTTACTGCCATTCCTTTACTGTTGAGAGAGTAAGCAAAGTCTGCAACGTTTTGCGGATCACTCAGATGGTTATGCCACCATGGTGCCAGGTATTTCTCACCATAGGGCAAATGTGACAGTGCCTGAGGAAATGGTATTCCTGAGTTTCTTGCCGCTTCAAACCATGCCAGAGCACTTTGAGCTTCTTTGACAGCTTTTAGTGTAATAAGCAGGAAAGGAATAATAAAAATAAGCGCAATAACTATAGTAAAGACTAAGGGAAGAATGACAGATCTAAGGCTTTGAGGACATAAAGATCTGACGCGTGTATAAAGAGGCCACGTTGCTATTGCAAAGACGCTCCCCCATATCAGTGAGGGCAGAAAACTTTGAATTGTACACAACGCAGCAACAATAATAAACAATGTCAGGCAGGCACGTGCAATTTCCTGCCCTCTTTTTGACCGGTGGCTTTGTTTATTAAAAGTACAGCTTTGAAGTCTTGTTGTCGGAGCACCACCGGGCTTGTTGTCGGACATTACCTAAGAAACTCCCTGTCTTGCTTCGATAGACCTCTGTCTGGCCTTCACGGTGCCAGAATGAGTGTATAATGTCACTCAGGCGTTATTCACAGAGAATAAATTAATTAATCGCCTCTCCTTAAGATGTCTGAGAAACAGGGTTTATGCTGAAAAATCTTTTGACTGTTGGTGGCTGGACAATGCTAAGTCGCATTCTTGGTCTGGTTCGGGATCAGCTGCTTGCTGCATTTATGGGTGTGGGCCCATTGCAGGATGCATATCAGGTGGCTTTTCGCTTACCGAATATGTTCAGGCGACTTTTTGGTGAAGGGGCTTTTAATGCTGCCTTTGTTCCGCTTTTCTCATCAGTTCTGACCCGAGAAGGCCCTGTGGAGGCACGTGAATTCGCGCGTCGTGCACTTGGGGGTATGCTCGTCTGGTTATGTTTTTTATGTATTCTTGGCGAAATTTTTATGCCTGAAGTGGTGCGTATTATAGCACCCGGCTTCGTGACGGATGGCTACCGTTACGACCTTGGTATTGCACTGAGCCGTATTACTTTTCCTTATCTTGTTCTTATTTGTGCTGCGGCTCTGGTTGCCGGTGTTCTCAATAGTTTACATAAATTTAGCGTTGCCGCAGCAGCCTATGTTACATTCAACCTCGTAGGTATTGTCGCGATAATTTTTGTATCGCCGTTTATGCCAAATGTTGCATATGCTGCGGCCTGGGGCGTTACAGCTTCTGGTGTCGTGCAGCTTGGTTTGCTGTTGTGGGCCTGTCATAAGGCTGGGTGCGGGTTGTGGCCACTTATGCCCCGTATGACGGCGCGTATGCGACTGCTTATCAGGCGTATGGTGCCTGGCCTGGTCGGAAGTGGTGTCGGGCAGATTAATCTTACAATTGATACGATTATTGCGACGCTTCTGCCTTCCGGTAGTGTCTCGCTTATGTATTTTGCAGATCGTATCAATCAGCTGCCGCTTGGTGTTTTAGGTGCGGCAGCGGGTACGACGCTTCTGCCTGTTCTGACGCGACATCTTGCTGCCGGAGAGCATGCTAAAGCGCATCATGCACAAAACCGTTCGCTGAGTTATGTTTTGTTGCTGACATTACCTTCCGTGGCGGGGCTTCTGGTGTTGTCTGGGCCTATTATGATCGTTTTGTTTAGTCATGGTGCTTTTACCGATCAGGATGCCCTGCGCTCAGCACGGGCCTTATGTGCCTATGCTATCGGGTTGCCTGCGTTCGTAATGGTCAAAGTATTGTCTCCGGCATTTTTTGCGAGAGGCGATACAAAAACGCCTGTGTATATTGGTGTTCTGGTCCTGGTTATTAATTTAATTTTTAATCTGCTATTAATGAAACCTCTTGTTTATATGGGGCCGCCACTCGCCAGTAGTCTTGCAGCTTTTCTCAATGTATCTCTTCTGGCTTTTTTTCTTAAAAAACGTGGTGCGCTGACTCTGGATTTTCAGACAAAGAGAACGTCGCTTCTTGCCTGCGTTTCAGCTGCGGGTATGGCTGCCGGGCTAGTGTGCGCGTCTTCTTTGTTGCATTTTCCATCAATGTTTCTGACCAGGGTAATCTGGCTATGTGGCATGGTCAGCCTTGGGTCTGTTATTTACGCGATATTTCTGCATTTCTTCAAACTGGCTGATTTTGCCAGTATTTTAACATCTGTACGTCGGAGAGTCAGTATGAAGAGTTAATTAAGTCGGGAATAGTAAGAGTCCGGCTTTTATTTGAGAATCTTGCAGAGTATTTTTACTTTATTAAAGGATAATTACTCTGCCGGATGATAGGGGTATCAGGAGCGATCCTTATTAATTCTGATATGAAGTTCCTTCCCGGTTTTGAAAAAGGGAATGGATTTTTCAGCGACCTGCACCTGTGCGCCGGTTTTTGGGTTTCTTCCGACTCTTGGTGCGCGTGTTTTAAAGGAAAATGTTCCGAACCCGCGCAGTTCAACGCGATTACCTTCAGACAGGCTTTTCGCTATAGACCCGAAGACCGCATTAACAATCAGAGTAATACTTTTGACCGGCAGATGCGGATTTTTTCTCATCAGAGCGTTAATTAGTTCAGATCTTGTCATATTTAACCTTCGGAGTTCACTTAATCCTATGCAAAAGCGCCGTATGAGCAGGGAATTCTAAAGAAATGAAAGAAAAACTTAACATTACTTAGTGTTCGCGCTGCACATTACAGCGCTTTGTTACAGTATTCTTTGTATAAAATCAAAAGAACAATAAACGTCTGCCCAAAATATATAAAAAAATAAGATATATTTCGGGCAGATTTAAGATTTTATTTTTTAGCGCGACGTGCACGTGCTGCGCTGTCTTCGCCTTCTGTCGTCGCGTGGATTTTACGGCCAAGGCCAATTTCACGAGCCAGTGTTGAACGACGCTCTGCGTAATTAGGAGCAACCATAGGGTAGTCTGTTGGCAGGTTCCAGCGCTCTCTGTACTGCTCTGGTGTCATGTTGTAGGCGCTCTGCAGGTGGCGCTTGAGCATTTTCAGTTTTTTACCGTCTTCCAGGCAAACAATGTAGTCAGGGAAAACAGAGCGTTTGATAGGAACTGCAGGCTGCAGCTTTTCTGGCTCAGGCTGCTGCTGGTCAGCTGTTTTCAGAGCCTGATACACATCTTTAATTAAAGCAGGGATGGTCGCAGGATCTGTCTGATTATTTGAAAGCTGTGCAGAAACAATCTCTGCAACAAGGTCAAGAATAACCGGGTAAGTTTGAGTTTCTGACATGGTCAATCCGTATACTGTATGAGGTGAATATAGAAACGAGTGTATATCGAATCTATTTTTTCTTGTGAATAGAAAAAATCAGAAGATGAAGCAGCGAATACATTTTTTTTTAGCAAAAACCGGGGAGTTTTCTTGAATATTTTATTTGAATAAATAAAATTTAATAAAAAAATATTAATATTTCTTTTGTGTATATTTTAAGTATAAGCAGCCGCAAACTTAATTTATTTTTATTTTTTTATTTGTATCTGTTTTATATTATACATATGGTTTGACAAAGAATTTTTTACGTTCCTTTGTTGCAGACTATATAAAAAATGCCTTTTAAAGGTATTTATTAATAAAATTTTATTATTGTGGGAATTTAATCTTCCATGTCGTGAAAATTCGGAACTTATGGGTGCCTTTTATCGGGTGGTCATGCCAGATCGTCATGAGCATTTGGCTGCCATAATGGTATCATCGTCTTAATGATAAGTTTGTAGCCTGTTTTCGCAGGTACACATTTTAAAGACGGACGTATTTAACGTAACCTGTCGTCACGATTGCGCAGTTTTTCTGAAAAATTTTCTTCTTCAGAAAAAACAGGATTTTTACTGACAATGGGATTTTTTAAATGTGATGTATTCCGCACGGTTGCTGTAAGCAAAGCTGATGCGGAATACTATTTTCAGATCAGCGAATGCCAAGTTCACTCATAAGAAAGTCACGAAATACAGCGACGCGTTTTGAACTTCTCAGTTCTTCAGGATAGACAAAATAAGCGTTGGCCGTCGGAGATGGAATGTCTTTAAGAATTTGTACCAGATTTGGAAATTCTTTTGCAGCATAGGTTGGAATAGATCCAATACCCAGGCCAGAAGCAATGGCTGAGGCCATTGTGGCCATGCTGTTCACTTCCAGGCGAGCTGACTTTTTAAGCCCTTTTGTTTCCAGATATGTGGTGAGCCAGTTAATATCAGCAACCGGTGGATGGTGCTCACCAAAAGCAACAATCTGATGATCAACAAGCTCATCAAGCGTTTTTGGCTCTCCGTATTTTTCAATATATTCCGGAGCGGCAAAAACAGGCAGATGAAAATCAGCAAGATGGCGCTGTATCAGGTCAGGCTGTCGCGGAGCGTGCATACGCACGGCCACATCAGCTTCCCGCATGCCCAGGTCGAGGTCGTTATCTTCCAGTATCAGGCAGATATCTATCTCGGGGTTTGCCGACATAAATTTTTGCAGTCTGGGCATAAGCCAGCAGGTGCCAAAACCTGTTGTCGTCGTAATTCGGAGGCGTCCGGCGGCTTTTTCTTTGCTTTCTGTTAGCAAAGCCTGTGTCATTTCAAGTTTTGAAAAGACATCTCGCACTGTTTTGTGCAGTGTTTCACCCTGTTCTGTCAGGATGAGGCCGCGTGCATGGCGATGAAAAAGAGGAACCTGCAGGACGTCTTCAAGTGCTGAAATCTGGCGCGAAACCGCTGACTGACTAAGGTTCAGAACATCACCCGCATGGGTGAAAGAACCGGCTTCGGCTACCGCATGGAAAATTCTGAGCTTATCCCAGTCCACGCATGCCTCCTGCAATGATATTAAAAACACACGAGGTAAATACATACCTCGTGGGTCTCTAGGTGCAGTAATTGCTCTTTCGGGTCAAGAGAGGTTTGAATTATAAAACAGATATTTCTGCAAGATAACGTTCCGCATCCAGAGCGGCCATGCAGCCTGTTCCCGCAGCAGTAACAGCCTGGCGGTACACTTTATCCTGAACATCGCCTGCGGCAAAAACACCGGGGACCGAGGTGCGGGTCGTGCCAGGAGTCGTTTCAATATAGCCTTCAGCATCCAGTTTAAGCTGATCTTTAAATACAGACGTCGTCGGGGCATGACCAATAGCAATAAATACACCGTCTACAGCAAGTGTTTCTGTTGCATTTGTCTGTGTATTACGCAGTTTGACGGCTGAAACGACGGCAGGTGTGCCGCTGGCTTCAATTTCTTCAACCTCAGAGTTCCACAGAACGGAAACTTTAGGGTGCTTAAACAGGCGATCCTGAAGAATTTTTTCGGCGCGCAGGGTGTCACGACGATGGATGAGAGTGACATGCGCAGCGTGGTGCGTGAGATAGAGTGCTTCTTCAACGGCAGTATTACCACCACCTACGACAGCAACTTTTTTGCCACGATAGAAAAAGCCATCACAGGTTGCGCAGGCTGAAACGCCGGCTCCCTGTAATTTTTTCTCGCTGGGCAGACCAAGCCATTTCGCCTGAGCGCCTGTAGCAATGATAACGGAGCGGGCAATGTAACGGGTGCCTGAATCTCCGACCATGTGAAAAGGCGAGCCGGATTTAAAATCAACAGATGTAATCAGATCATGCTCAATCTTTACGCCAACATTTGCAGCCTGAGCTTCCATCTGCTGCATCAGCCATGGACCCTGAACAGCTTCAGCAAAGCCAGGGTAGTTTTCAACATCAGTTGTAATCATGAGCTGACCTCCTGGCTGAAGGCCAGCAACCAGAACAGGATTCAGGCTGGCGCGTGCGGCATAAATGGCTGCGGTATAACCGGCAGGGCCAGCACCAATTACCAGTAGATCAGTGGTTATTGTTTCAGACATAAGGAAGCAGACCTTTCAGTGAGCAGGTAAAAAATCAGAGTGGATACGGTTCTGAAGAAGAAAGAACATTCAGACAATATGGTGTGTGAAAGTTTGTCGTAAAACAGGCCGCTTGTGTTCAGGTATCGTTTTAGCGCATGAGATATAGTCTTGGTTGGATGATGTTTGTAAAAACAACAGTTACAGAATGGAAGGGGCCAGGTGGTCGAACTCGATCCGGTTGATCTGCTCATCGTTGCCGCATTGCAGCAGGATGGACGTATAACAAATATTGATCTGGCCCGCCGTGTGGGTATTTCAGCGCCCCCGTGTCTGCGTCGTGTCAGACGTCTGGAGGAGCTGGGTGTTATCAGTGGCTATCACGCACAGACTGACCTGGTGATGCTGGGCTGGCCGATTACTTTTTTTGCCCTGATAGGTCTGGATAGTCAGAAAGAAGTGGTTTTATCTGCTTTTGAGCAGGAAATGGCCAGCTGGCCAGAGGTCCGTGAGTGTCACATGATACGAGGCGGTGGCGATTTTATGGTGCGTCTGATTGCTCGTGATGCCGCTCATGAAAATGTTCTGACCGGCAGGCTGACCGAAGCCCCGCATGTTATTCGTGTGCAAACTCTGCAAACGATTCGTACGAGCCTTGACAGATGCGGCGTGCCTTTTGCCTCAGCCCCGGGAAAAGCGTAGCGGCTATGCCTCATAAATATTTTTGCTAAGGAGCATAAGGTCTGTGCGTAGCAGAATCTGGTGGCATAAATGGGCTGTGGCACTCATATGCCTGACGTTGTTTCGTCTGGTTATTGCAGCTTTTTTGCCGCTTACACCTGATGAATCCTATTACAGGCTATGGGCTCTCCTTCCTGCCGCAGGGTATTTTGACCATCCGCCCATGGTCGCCCTGTTCATTCGTGCGGGTATGATGCTTCTGGGTGATAACGCCTGTGGTGTGCGTTTTATGGGGGCTGTGTCTGCCGCTGCTGGTACGGTGCTGCTCGCTAGGTCTGCTGAGGGATGGGTTTATTTTCGGGGTGGTTCACCGCAGCAGGCCTGCAGGGCAGCTTTGTGTGCTGCGTGTTTGCTAAACGGGACGGTTGCTCTGGGTGTAGGCACTATTCTGATGACCCCCGACACGCCGCTTTTATTTTTTATTACGGTAATGATCTGGTCTGTGACACGCTTGTTTGCCACTGGGCAGGGGAGATGGTGGCTCGTTGCGGGTCTTAGTGCAGGGTTAAGCTTTGACAGTAAATACACAGCGGTACTGCCTGTTGCAGGGCTTGTAATCTGGCTGTTTGTTACACAATCCGGGCGTCAGTGGCTCAGGTCTGTATGGCCCTGGGCTGGTGGCCTGTTTGCTGCTGTATTAATCAGCCCTGTTGTGTGGTGGAACATGACCCATCACTGGGTAAGCTTCATAAGACAGGGCGGACGCACCGGGGACTGGCAGCCTGCAAAAATGCTGACTTATTCAGGTGAGTTAGCTGGCGGGCAGGTCGGGCTGGCTTCTCCTCTTATTTTTCTTTTTTTTGCTTATGGCGCCTGGCTGCTTATCAGGCAGAAAGATGCTCTGTCGCGTTTGTGGGTTTTTATGCTTGCGGTGCCATTATGCGTGTTCGTGCAGCACGCGCTTGGTGCACGGGTACAGGCTAACTGGCCTGTCGTGCTTTATCCTCTTTTCTGTCTTGCCGGCACGTTGCCAGTATGGCGCTGGTGGAAAGCAGCGGCAGCAACAGGTGGAGCGTTGACGCTTTGTATTCTGCTTCAGGCCTTTTTTTCGCCTTTCAGACTGTCACCACACGCGGATGTGACCTTGAGGCAAATGGGCGGGTGGCGTGAGTGGGGGCAGCATGTTGCAAAAAACGTGCCGGCAGATGCTCCTCTCATCGCTGATGACTATAGTGTCGCGGCCGAACTGGCTTTTTATCTGCCGCACAGCAGGGTGGTGATCGGTGTTGATCCGCGCTGGTCAGTTTTTGGTTTGCCTCAGGCACAGTGCGGGGAAGGGTATCTTGTACGCAGTCACAGGCGCCATGATCAGCCCGACCCTGCTTATTTTTCAGTCCTGTCATCTCTGCCAGACATCATCCGTTCGCGTCAGGGTGTTATTGCTGATACGTATTCTGTCTATAAGGTAAAGCTGAACTGTGAAGGGGGCGCTCTGGCCCGCGATAGTTTTGTTTTGCCGGTCTCTGAGTGACAGGTTGTCAGAAGGTGTTAGTCTTGAGAGTGTTCTTTTGTTACGAACGGGGAATATAGCGTATTATGGCTTTATCATTAGATGTTGCAGTCCAGATGGATCCTCTGGAGCATGTTGATATCAACGGGGATTCAACATTTGCACTGATGCTTGAGGCCCAGGCGCGCGGGCACCGGCTGTTTGTCTATGAGGTGCCCACCCTCGCTCTTGAGGAGGGTGTTGCAGACCGGGGGACAGCAGCAATGCAGGTCAGTGCTTCCGTCCGGCCTGTTACACTCAGACGCGAAAAAGGTAATCACGCCAGCTTTGGTGAGGCGATTCGCCGAAATCTCGGAGACATGGATGTGATCCTGATGCGTCAGGACCCTCCCTTTGATATGGCCTATATTACGGCCACTCACTTACTTGATCATGTTCACGGTACCGGTCCTGGCAGGGCACTGGTCGTTAATGATCCGCGCTGGGTCAGAGACTCTCCCGAAAAACTGCTTGTGACACATTTTCCGCAGCTGATGCCTCCGACTCTGGTCACCTGGGATATCGGGCAAATCCGTGCCTTCAGGGCAAAGTGGCGCGATATCATTGTTAAGCCGCTGTTTGGTAACGGCGGGAGTGGTATTTTCCGTATTCGCGAAGATGATCAGAATCTCAATGCATTGCTGGAGATGCATTTTGTGCGCTCGCGTGAGCCTCTGATGATTCAGCGTTATGAATCCGCTGTTAAAGAGGGTGATAAGCGTATTATTCTCGTTAATGGTGAGCCGGTGGGTGCGATCAACCGGGTGCCATCAGCAGAGGATCATCGCTCTAATATGCATGTTGGTGGTGTGGCGCATAAAATTGGTCTGACAGAAAGAGACCGTGAGATATGCTCCACCATAGGTCCTTTTTTAAAAGAGCACGGGCTGTTGTTTGTGGGTATTGACGTTATTGGTAACTATCTTACCGAAATTAATGTTACATCCCCTACAGGGCTGCAGGAACTTGCACGTTTTGACGGTGTGAATGCAGCCGCGCTGATATGGGACTGCATTGAGACAAAGCTGGGGGCAGAATCAGGGGAGCGTTAACAGATCACGAATGCAGGGACGGAGGTGGGGCAGAGCTGTCATTCTCATTTTCCGTTTCTGGCTGAGGCTTTTTCTGTGTCGGAAAAAGGGGGGCATCATAGTCGACTGGTTCGTCTGTTTCTTCAATATGATGGTTCGGGGTTACGGTTTTCCCAAAACGGTTATCGAGCCATGCGAAAATTTGCGCGCGCCAGAAGTATATGAAAATAGATGACCAGCTGCTAACAGCGACCAGAATTAGAATGAATTTTATCATGTTTCTCGACTTGTGGTAATAGCGCCAGCTAAACTGGACGTGGACAAGATATATAAATTTAACGCTCAGGACACAATGAAAGTGTCTTATGTTTAATCATAAAGAGGAAGCAGACTAGTGTCTTTTGAAGAAAGTGGCGTCGGCGGGCGTGAAGCCAGCGTAAGAGAGGTTACGCCTCAGTATGTGACAGAGCATCATAATGATGATCCGCCACCATCTCGTTCTTCGCTTGATGCTGATGCAGTCAGGCTTGCTTACCGGCGCTGGGCCGGTGTTTATGACACAGTGTTCGGGGGCGTATCGGGTTTTGGCCGTCGCCGCGCCGTTGAGGCTGTTAATCGTCTGCCTGGCACCAGAGTGCTTGAGGTGGGTGTTGGTACCGGGCTCGCATTGCCTCACTACAATAAAGAGAAGCTGATCACGGGTATCGATCTCTCAAGTGATATGCTGGAGAGAGCGCGCGAGCGTACAAAGCGCGATAAGCTGGCAAATGTGAATGCATTGCTTGAAATGGACGCAGAAGAAACATCTTTTGAAGATGATTCGTTTGATATTGCTGTGGCTATGTTTGTTGCTTCCGTCGTGCCCCATCCGCGTAAATTACTGCGTGAGCTGAAACGGGTTGTTAAACCGGGCGGTTATATTTTGTTCGTAAACCACTTTCTTGCCCCTGCTGGTCTGCGTGGTGCTGTTGAGCGGGGCATGGCCCGTGCTGCCCGTTCTCTGGGCTGGCATCCTGATTTTGCTATGGAATCTCTTCTCCCGGCAGAAGACCTTGTACGTGCTCACATACAGCCTGTTCCTCCCGCTGGTTTGTTTACGCTTGTGTCACTGGATAATATCTGAGTTGAAGACTGAAGCTTCTGTATCTCTTCACGTTCGGCTGTGAAATTTCTTTCCCCGGATATTTTGCATATCGGAGTTGCTTTGCAGCAGACCGGCGAACGTGATTAAAGGAGAGGCAGAACTTCAGAGTTTTAAAGGGCGCAGAAGCATGGTGCAGCGTAAGGCATCTGTAGATAAAATTGCAGTTTTTTATTTTTTCCTGGCCGCGTGCGCCGCTCTGGCAGGCGGAGGGGTGTCGTCACTACAGCTGGCTGGTATGCTGCCCGTGTCAGGCTTCCTTAATGTTCTTGAGCATTATCATGCTGTGCTCATGTTGTTCTTTGTCGTGGTGCCTGCCCTTGTGGGTGGTTTTGGTACGGCCTGGCTCCCCGCCGCGCTGGGGCAGAAACAGGTTGTTACTCCGCGCTTAAACGGCGTGGCCTGTCTTTGTATGGTGGCAGCCGGTCTTATGCTGGTGGGCACATCGTGGACTGTAGCGGCCATGATTACCTGGTGTGCTGGTGCATTGCTGAGTGCCATGGTGCTTCTTGCAACTATTTTTGACAGCTGTGCCGATGCTTCAGGCAGCCGGCGGTTTACTCCCTTTGTCTGGGGGCAGATGCTGGCCTCTGTCGTTTTACTCTTTACAGTGCCTGTGCTGGCCGCCACGCTGAGCCATTATGTGCCTGAAGGGCAGAATGTCTCTCTTTCAGCTCTGGCAGGTTTTGCTGCGCCATTAAGTGTCGTCATTCTTCTTTCCGGTTTTGGTATCGTGTTTGAAGCCGTGGCCCGCACTGTCAGCCTTCCATTGCGTTCTGTTGTGATTGTTATGGCTGGTACCGCCATGTTCAGTACTGTTTTGTGGGTAAGGTCAGTTCTTTTTCCCGGGCAGGCTTATGTTTCTGCTCTGACACATCTGCTGCCTTTTTCAGATATGGTTCTTAATATCGCAACGCTGGGCTCGATCCTGCTCGCAGGGTTATGGATAGTTGCAGCATGGCGTGTAAGGCTTGAGCTGAAAGTGCCTGTTTTATGGGGACTAGGCTTTCTGCTCCTGGTTGGTGCCGGCTGGGTCAGTCAGTTTATGCAGGGAGAGGGTCTCCACCCCGCTCTTCAGGCTGGCGCATTATATGCTGTGTTTTGTGGCATTTATCTCTGGCGGGGTGAGGGGTGTCAGCGGTGGTATCCGCGCTCTCTGGCTGTCATGCATTTTGTGACAATGTCTGTCGCGATGGCTCTGGCTGTGCCGGCTTTTTTCGCAGCCAGTCAGCTCTGGAGCGGTGTCTTCTTCACACTTTCTGCTTTGTGTTTTCTTGCCTGTATGGGCCTGAGCTTTGTTCGTAATAGGCCGGCTGATGAGAGCAGTTTTTTTCTGACATCAGCGTTCAGCAAAAAAGCGGAGGCTGTTATTCATGAGTGAGACAATCGTACAGGCTGCGACAAAACCAGAGCGTATAAGGTTTCGTGCTGACCGTGTGGGGACAACGGCAAAAGACTGGGTACAACTGCTTAAACCGCGTGTTATTTCTCTGGTAGTGTTTACCGGTGCAACGGGCATTATTGTCGCTCCTGGTAAAATTTCGTTTTTTGAAGCTGCTGTTGCCATCCTGTGCATTTGTCTTGCTGCTGGCGCTGCCGGTGCAATTAATATGTGGTATGACCGCGACATTGACGCGATTATGCAGCGTACAATTACCCGTCCCATTCCTGGCGGGCGTATTCCTGAGCAGGAGGTGCTGAGTTACGGTATCGGCCTTTCCTGCTTTTCGGTCTGCCTGATGTGGATAGCAACGAACGCTCTTGCTGCTGGTATTCTTGCATTCTCTATTTTCTTTTACGCCGTCATTTACACGATGTGGCTGAAACGCTCGACACCTCAGAATATCGTTATCGGTGGTGCTGCAGGCGCATTCCCTCCCATGATCGGCTGGGCTGCGGTAACAGGGGACCTGACTGTTCTGCCTGTTGTGCTGTTTGCTATTGTTTTCTTCTGGACACCACCTCACTTCTGGTCGCTCTCGCTCTATGCCTGCAAAGATTACGGGCGGGCTGGTATTCCAATGTTGCCGGTGGTTAAGGGCGCACGCCATACACGCTGGCAGATATTTATTTATACTCTGGTGTTGCTGAGTATCTCACTTATTCCTTCGTTTATGCATTTGTGTGGTGTGGTTTATACCGTGACAGCAGTGGTTCTGGGGCTGGGGTTTGTTGCCTGTGCTGTCAGAGTATTGCTCGAACCTCAGGATGAGCAGGGTGTTAGCCTCAAAGGCGATAAAGCAGCACGGATCTCTTTTCGTTTTTCATTGCTCTACTTATTTCTGCTGTTCTGTGGGCTGCTGGCTGATCACTTTGTAACGGGATGGACTGGCTTATGAATAATGATACAGCTGCGCTGAACCAGCAGGAACAGGCTGAGAAAAACCGCCGTCAGAAAGGCCGCCTTAAAGGCATGTTCATTTTTATGGCTGTTATTACAGGCATTATGTATGGGCTGACGCTTATTCATCTCTGAGATATTGTTCAGAGACAGTGCATTAAAAAAGGCGCCTCTGGTAAAAACCGGAGGCGCCTTTTCTTTACGTATTAGCTGTCTGGCTATCTCAGCGCTGCCCGGTTTGCTGAATGGCAGAGACCAGCCAGCTGCCACCACGAGACGGACGTGTGAAAGTCCATACTTCAGTGACAGTGACAGGCTCAGTTGAGCTGCCCTCAATAACCTGGCCCATAGCATTTGTGGTCAGATCAATCAGACTATAGCGCATTGCAACGGTGGCATAGTCCATGCCGTTCTCACGCCACGCTTCTGACAGGTCACCCTGGATAAAGCGTACGTCAGAGACAACGTTACGTGCCCCCTGAGAGGCCAGGGCAGAAAGCTGCTGATTAAAATAAGATACCATTTCAGGCGTTGCCATCTGCTGCATGGCAATAATGTTCTGCTGGTTCCAGGCCTGCTGGATATCGAGCAGAATACGCTGAAAGGCCTCATAATCACTGCCAGCAATGTCGAGCGGTGCTGATTGCGGTGCTGCGGAGGCAGGGGGAAAACCACCTGATGACGGAGGTGTAAACCCGCTGACAGGTCTGTTGTTTGAGTTGCCAGCGAATTTGCGCCATAGCCAGCGCACAATCCAGACACCAATCATGATCTGAATAATCAGACCAAACATGCTGAATATGCTGTGAATACCACCAAAGAAACCATGGCCGCTTAGCAGGCCAAACAGTCCTGCACCCAGGAAGCCGCCAAACAGCCCTGTCATAAAGGGGTGGCGCGGGCGCATACTCTGATAAGGAGCGCTGCCACCAAAAGGTGCCTGTGTGTTATAGCCAGGGGTGCGGGGTGTAACCGAACGCTCCATGGGTGACGTGGTGTAAGGGGATGTACGGGTTGAAGGCGGGGCGCTCCAGGTGCGGCTCCCACGGCTTCCCATCGAGCTGCCCTGACCCGGGCGGGCATCAGCATGATATGCGAGCGGCCCTCCCAGCAGGCCCACGGTCAGAATGGCAGTGAGAACAGAAGTAAGGTAACGCTTTTTCACGGTATCACGTGTCTCCACAAATCAGGCTCCTGCGATATTCAGAGCATCGGTTCTTAATGTGGGGGCGTTGGTACCAAAACGGAATACCAGATCGTCAGCAAGAACCAGAGAGGCGAAAATATCCGTCAGATTACCTGCCAGAGTGAAGCCTGCAGCAGCTTCGGCAATCTGCCCGTCACGGATCATAAAGCCTGATGCTCCGCGACTGTAGTCCCCCGTCAGTGCATTAACAGAAGAGCCCATCATTTCAGTGATGTAGAGGCCCTCTTTAATATCAGCAATCAGTGCAGCAGGGGAGACCTCCCCCGGGCCAAAAGCCAGGTTCGTCGCAGAGGGTGAGGGTGGCCCTGATGTGCCGCGCGCCGCGCGCCCGTTGCTGCTCAGGCCAAGCTGGCGGGCACTGCGTGAATCAAGCACCCAGCTTTTCAGAACACCATTTTCGATCAGTGTCAGCAGCCCGGCATTCAGCCCTTCGCCGTCAAAGGGGCGTGAGCGCAGCCCGCGCGGGCGGGCGGGGTCGTCAGTGATGGTCACATTATCAGCAAAGATCTGCTGGCCCATTTTTTCTTTCAGAAAAGAGGTGCCGCGTGCAATGGAGGAGCCATTCACGGCTCCGATAAAATGTCCCAGAAAGCTGCTGGCAACCCGCGGGTGAAAAACAACCGGGTAATGCCCGGTGCGCGGGCGCACAGGGTTCAGCCTTGCTACGGCATTTTCTCCGGCTTTTTTGCCCAGTGCAGCGGCGCTCTCAAGATCAGTCAGATGTGCAGTGCCGTGATAGTCATAATCGCGCTGCATATCCTCGCCCTGACCAGCCAGCACGCAAACAGAAGTGCCGTGGCTCGTGCGGGTATAAGTGCCGGCAAAGTCGCGTGAGGTAACAAGTGCAATTTGCGAGCGCCCCCAGGACGCCTGGCTGCCGGCACTGTTTGTTACACCCTTAATTGCCAGAGCAGCCTCTTCACCTTCTCTCGCACGTTCAAGCAGGGTCTTTGTGTCAGGCTCTGCTGTGTCAGCGAGGTCAAGAGTATTGGTGTTATAAACACCCCTGAGGCTGTTTTCAGCCAGCCCCGCAAAGCGATCCTCTGGCAGAACCCGCGCCATGGCCAGTGCCTGTTCTGCCAGGCTGTCAAAGCGCGCAGGTTCAAGAGTGGTGGCTGAGACAATAGCGGCTTTATTACCAACAAAAACCCGCAGCCCAAGGTCAGTTGTTTCTGAGCGTTCGAGCTCTTCTGTTACGCCGTTACGTACACCTGTCGCAACGGCTGTGCCTGAGGCAAACACAGCATCAGCAGCGTCTGCTCCTTTTGCTATAGCCCGGCGGACCAGGTCGGAGAGGGTATCAAGCGTATTTGCACTCATGTGGCCAGGGCCTCCGTAATGCTGTGCAATGAGGGAACGTGCGAGATAGGCCCCAGAGTTGCCAGTGTTGGTGCCTGTGTAAAGAGACGCGTGGCAACACGGCAGATATCTGCTTCAGTCACGGCTTCAACCCGGGCCGTGGTTTCAGCAACCGGTACAATGCGGTTAAAGAGCTGAAGCTGGCGGGCAATCTGTTCACAGCGGCTGCCAGTGCTTTCAAGCGACATCAGTAACGAGGCTTTAAGCTGTGCTTTGGCGCGTGAGAGTTCTTCCGCGCTGACCAGTTTTTGTACTTTATGCAGTTCTTCAATCATTACGGGCACCAGCTCTGCGCACTGGCTCTCTCCTGTGCCGGCATAAATGCCAAACAGACCACTGTCAGCAAATGGCGCGTTGAAGGAGTAAACAGAGTAAACCAGCCCGCGTTTTTCACGAATTTCCTGAAAAAGGCGTGAAGACATACCACCGCCCAGCAGCATAGAAAGCAGCAGAATAGCGTAATAGTCAGGGTCATTAAAACTGACGGATGGAAAGCCCAGAACAACATGTGCCTGGTCGAGCTGTTTTTCGAGGCGAAATTCTGTGCCGCGATAGAGAGCCGGAACCGGTGAGGCCGGTGGTGTTGAGGGCAGGTCAGCAAAATAATGCGTTACGCGCTCAACAACATCGTCATGATGGAGGTTGCCTGCTGCTGCAACCACCATATTCTGGCTGGTATAATGAGTGCTCATATAGCGCATGAGCGTTTCACGACTCATATTCTGAATGAGTTGTTCTGTGCCCAGTGTCGGGCGACCCATAGGCTGATCGGGAAACGCACAGGACTGAAAATGGTCAAATACGATATCATCGGGGGTATCGTTAGCCTGACCAATCTCCTGCAAAATTACGCCGCGTTCGCGTTCGATCTCAGTGGGGTCAAAGGTCGAGTGGGTCAGGATATCGCCGATAATATCAACGCCGAGGTCGAGATTATCTTTGAGAAGTTTGACATAAAAAGCAGTCTGTTCACGCGCAGTATAGGCGTTTATGTGACCACCGACATTTTCAATTTCTTCGGCAATCTGCAGGGCAGAGCGACGGGTTGTGCCTTTAAAGGCCATATGTTCAAGAAAGTGCGAAACACCGTTTTCTTCAGCGGTTTCATCACGTGTGCCAGTTGAGACATAAGCACCAAAAGAGATGGTTTCTACACGTTCCATTCGCTCTGTTACGATAGTCAGACCTGAGGGGAGACGAGTAATATTGATAGGGTCGGTCATTCTTGTCCTGAAAACACAATGGCCGGCAGAACCGGCCTGAAAAAAAGAAATTAGTGTGTGTTAGCAACAGCGGTACGCACAGCATTTTTCACGGCATCAGCTGTAGCAGGAATGGTTTCATAATATTCTTTACGGGAGAACAGGTCCGCCAGATGTTCAGGCAGAGCCGGGTGTATACCCGTGGCTGCGACCATAGCATCGGGGAATTTTGCCGGATGTGCTGTTGCAACGGCAATCATCGGGCTGTTTTTATCCCGAAATTTGCGGCCGGCGGCAATGCCGATCGCACTATGCGGATCAGCCATGTAGTGAGAATTCTGGTGCAGATGTCTGATCTCAGCTTCGGTCTGAGCATCATCAAGTGCAAGGCCGGAGAAGAGTGTTCTGGCTTTTTCCCATGTCTGCTCTGGCACATCCATGTGTCCTGAACTGCGGAAAGACGTCATGATGCGTGCGCAGGCGGTGGCATCGCGGTCCAGCAGCTCGAACAGAAGCCGTTCAAAGTTTGATGAGACCTGAATATCCATTGACGGTGACAGGCTGGGAACAACGTCCTTCATTGTCATGTCATTTTTATTCAGGAAGCGGGTCAGAATGTCATTGCGGTTTGACCCCACGCAGAGCCTGCTAACCGGCAGACCCATTTTGCGAGCAGCCCATGCAGCAAGAATATTGCCAAAGTTACCTGTTGGCACGGCGAAGGAAACATCCTGGCCTGGTGCGCCAAAATTCAGGGCAGCATAAGCATAATAAGGAATTTGCGCTGCAATACGCGCCCAGTTGATAGAGTTAACAGCTGAGAGGTGCATGTCTTTACGGAAGGTTAAGTCCGCAAAGCAGGCTTTCACCAGGTCCTGACAGTCATCGAAAGTGCCTTCAACAGCCAGGTTGGTCACATTGGCTTCATGCACTGTGGTCATCTGCCGGCGCTGTACTTCTGACGTACGGCCTTTAGGGTGCAGAATGATGACCGACAATCTTTTGCGGCCACGGCAGGCCTCAATAGCGGCCGAACCTGTGTCGCCTGATGTTGCGCCAACAATGGTCACATGACTGTCACGCTCGCTGAGGACATACTCAAACAAATGTCCCAGAATTTGCATGGCCATATCTTTAAAGGCCAGGGTTGGACCATGAAACAGCTCCTGTACAAACAGGCCGTTTTCAAGCTGTACAACCGGCACAACAGCCGGGTGGTCAAAACCTGCATACGCTTTTGCACACAGCTGCCGCAGCGTCGCTTCGTCAATATCATCCCCGGTGAACAGAGAGAGAATGCGCGCTGCCAGTTCAGGGTAAGGCAGCCCGCGCAGAGCGAGCCACTCCTCCGGTGAAAGAGACGGCCAGGTCTGAGGCAGATACAGTCCGCCATCTTCAGCAAGGCCGGTCAGCAGAACGTCAGAGAAGGAGAGAACGGGTGCTTCGCCCCGGGTCGAAATATAGCGCATGGCAGGATGATACTCTGATTAAGAGGTGGCGCGAAGAGCTCTTATGCTGATCTGTTATCACAGCACAGAGGCAAAAAAACAGATGAGGGGGTCGTTTAGTTTCCGCTGGCAGCAGGTGGGGCTGAGGTGGGCAGTGTCAGTTTATAAACCGTGACCGGCCATTTAATTGTTGGCTTGCCATTCGTGAAGGCTGCTGTGCGGTTGAGCTGCGCTGCCGGCACGTAAAGATGGCCCGTTTTATCAAGCCCCGGTGTGGCTGGCCATTGCAGTCTCGGGTCTGTGATGAGACGGTGGGGAACAGGAATGACGCCGCCACTATAGCTCAGAATACTGCCTGTCGTTACGTCAGACCAGTACATGGTGCCGTCGGGTGCTATGGTCATGCCGCCAAGTGTCGGGGTTTTAAACCACTGAGAGACACTTTCCTCCATAGCTGCGGGAGTGACAGAAGGATCTGTGAAAATACTTGTGCCAATACGTGAGAGATAACCACAGGGAGGTTGCACATAGATCCATTGTCCGTCAGGGCTGACAGCAATCATACTGGCATCAATGGCAAGCAGATGGCCATTTGCAGCCCGCACTGACCCTTTGGGCGTCAGTATAGGGCGGTGCGCAGCCAGGGCAGGATGCTGGTCAAGAAAACGGCGGGAGTGCCCGGTTTTCAGATCAACGACAATAAGGGCCGCGCTGCCTGAGTCCGGGACATAGGCCATCATACCATGAACAGCGATGCCTGAAAGAATGCTCTCTTTGCGCAGGGCAGAGCTTTCTACTGTTATGGTGCGTACAACCGTGTTTGTTTTTGTATCAATCTGCAGCAGTTTCGGTGCCGCAACTGCGGGGGCTTTGTGGTCAGGCACACCGCTGTCGAGCACCCATAATGTGCCGTCTGCCAGAAGGGTCATGCCAGCGGCTGAGATAATTCTGCTCTCAGCATCGCCTTCTGCGGCATTCCAGCTTGCGGACGGGTAAGGCGAGAGTGAGCCGTCAGGCGCAGCCACAGAAAGCTGAGGGGCTGTGTTGCCAACCCATACAGGAGCTTCAAGCACCAGTCTTTCATCAGGCAGTACAACGACAGCATCCCATACCTGTTTGTCTGACTGCAGAGCCGGGGTCAGGGCTGAAGCCTGGAGCTCAGGCTCCTTTGGCATGTGGGCAGCCTGAGCCTGGGGGGTAAAAACAGCCAGTGTAAGGCATGTGCCACAAAGGAGAGTGAAAAGGCGACGTGAAAAATCTACAGACATGAGGACACGGCTCGTGAGGTGACAGGGCAGGAATGAAGTGGGTGCAGCAATTATTTCTATCTGATGTCAGGCATCAGCTGCCTGATCAAGGTAGCGTCGGCGGATATGAGTCAGAAATGCGTCAGCCTGCAATGGAGCGCCGGTGGCATTTTTCAGAATATCCTGAAGGGGAGCACTCGATGCTTTACTATGCACGTTTGTACGCAGCCATGTCAGCAGTGGTGTAAAGTCACCACGTGCAACAGAGGGTAAAATATCAGGGTTTTGTGTGCAGGCAGCAGCACGCAGCTGCGCTGCGGCCATAGCTCCCAGAGCATAGCAGGGGAAGTAACCAAACAGCCCCTCTGGCCAGTGAATATCCTGCAGGCATCCCCGGCGGTCATCGGGCACCTTCAGTCCCAGCAGAGAATGGATGCCGTCATTAAATGCAGCCGGCAGATCTTTGAGTGCGAGGTCACCTGAGATCAGCGCTTTTTCAAGTTTATAGCGCAGCAGAATATGTGCGGGGTAGGTCACCTCATCAGCATCCACACGAATAAAGCCCGGGCTCACCTGTGTCAGGTGGCGGTGCAGGTTGTCGGCCTGCCAGGCTTTAGTGTTCGGCGCGTTCATGCCTTTTTGTACAACAGGTGCCAGCCAGTCGGCAAAAGGCCGTGAACGGCAGATCTGCATTTCCATTATCAGAGACTGGCTCTCATGTAGTGTCATGCCGCCAGCCTGACCAACCGGCTGAGAGATCCACTCAGCAGGCAGCCCCTGATCGTAGAGCGCGTGCCCGGTTTCATGGATAATACCCATCATGGCGGGAATAAAGTCAGACTCGTCGTAGCGCGTGGTTATTCTGACATCATATGTCGCACCACCACAGAAGGGATGAAGACTGACATCAAGGCGGCCGCGTGCGGCATTAAAGCCAAGCTGCTGCATCAGGCTGC
Organism: Acetobacter sp. DmW_043; assembly: GCF_002153485.1. Taxonomy (NCBI): domain Bacteria; kingdom Pseudomonadati; phylum Pseudomonadota; class Alphaproteobacteria; order Acetobacterales; family Acetobacteraceae; genus Acetobacter; species Acetobacter sp. DmW_043. Next base: position 120,104 of record NZ_JOMN01000027.1, read on the forward strand.
GGCCCAGAGCCTCCTGCCTGCTGGTGGGGAACGGGCCCTGCAGAGGGAGAGCAGGTGGCAGCGCTGCCTGATGTTCAAGCACGGAACCAATCAGTTCAGGTAACTGCGCCTGAAGCTGCGTAAAAATCGGGTCAATATCGCTCTGACGGGTGCCGGGGTCGAAAGTATCAAGCAGCGCATCATAGGGGGAGAGGTCCAGAGCATCCGCTCTGGTGCGGGCGGTCTGCTGCGTGAGGGTAAGAACCTCCTGCAAATGAGGTAGGTAGCCTGCATAATCGCTGTTTTCTCTTGCGTTGCGCCAGGCCATTTCACTACGGGTTGTTGCCTGCGTCAGAGCTTCAACCAGATCACCGGGCAGAGCAGTGGCCTGCTGATAACTGCGACGCATCAGAGCCAGGTTTGTGCGTTGCCAGGGTGTCAGGCGTTCAGCAGGCAGCGCCTCTGCGGCATCAAGCAGATCAGCCGTTTTCGCTGATACAGTCATCTCATGCTCAAGGCCGGCCAGGGTGGCCAGCACATCGCCGCGTCGTTCGGCAGCACCATGTGGCATGATGACTTCTTTATCCCATGACAGAATGCCTGAAGCATCTCTGAGAGAGGAAAGACGGGCAAAGTGGCGCTCAAGAGCTTGATAGGTCGTGGTCATACGGGCAGCATACCGCACGAACGGGGTAATCGAAAAGTTTTGTTGTCACATATCTCATAGCTGCCAGAGCGTGGCAGAGGGAGAATACGCACTATGTCACACTCTTCTGAGGCCGGTCCGGTCGGGATGGCACTGAGCTGGCTTGCTCAGGGAGATGCAGAGCGTGCCGCGGATATGCTCCGTAACGTGCTGGATACAAACCCTGCTGATGCTGATGCCTGGCACGCTATGGCCTGCGTTGCCCGTGCCGGTGGTGATGCTAAGGCAGCTGCGGGGCTTGCGGGGCAGGCCATACAGCTCAGGCCTGAAGCGCATTTTCATATAACTCTGGGACTGGCCTTGCTGGCTCTCGGTCATTATGAGGAGGCACGGGCTGCGGTTAATGTGGCGGTAGCGGAGTGCCCCCGCGACCCCAGGGCGCACCTGGCGATGGCTGAGGTGCTGGAAGCGCAGAATCGTACAGATCATGCTGAGCAGGCTTTGCGCAATGCTCTGCGCTTGCGCCCGCTTGAGGCTGAGTATCACTTAGGCCTTGCTGCCTTTCTTGCCCGGCAGGGTAAGGTCGCTGAGGCTGTTGCGGTTTCAGAAAAAGCAGTTTTGCTGACACCTGATGATATTTTTTCACAAAATCAGCATGCCCTTTTGCTTGAGAAAGCCGGGCGGATAGATGAGGCGCGCCCCTATTTTTCAGCGGTTGCAAAAGCTCTGCCTGATAATGCAGCAGCTTTGTCAAATTATGGTGTGGCGCTGTTTGAAACCAGCAGGTTTGACGAGGCGCGTCAGCTGTTATCCGATTCTGCCAGGCTGAAACCTGATGCATCGAGAACACGGAGTAATCTGGGGCTGGTGCATATGGCACTGGGTGACTTGCCTCAGGCCGTGTCTGAGCTTCATTACGCGCTTGCTCTGGAGCCTGATGACGCACGGCTTGCCGTTAATCTGGGCACAGCCCTGGCAGATAGTGGTGAGGCAGATAAAGCAGAAAGTTTGTTTCGTGCCGTAGCAGGTAATCAGGCAGCTCCTGATGCTGATCGCGTCAGAGCGCGGTTTAACCTGAGCACCCTGTTGCTGGCTGATGGCCGCTTTCATGAAGGATGGGCACTTTTCGAAAATCGTAAACTGATTGCGCCGTCCGGAGGGCATCAGGGGCTGCCGGAGTGGCATGGGCAGCAACAGGCTCAGCCCGTTCTGCTTTATGCCGAGCAGGGGCTTGGAGATACGCTTCAGTTTATGCGCTATATTGATGCAGCAGCTGAGCGCGCGCCAGTTATACTAAGCGTGCCACAAAGCCTGTATAGTTTTTTTAACGCAGCCTGTTTTACGCAACGGCAGCGTATGACGTTTCTTAACGCTGAGAGTTGTGGCGCAAAGTGTGGTGCCGTTGCAGCCTGTTCGCTGTTAAGTCTGCCTTATGTACTGGGGCAGGATGAACCTGTGCCCTGCCAGCTTTCATTTTCTGTCCCTTCCGTTAGGGAGGGGGGCGTACAAACCGATCCGGCAAATGTGACTATCGGGCTGTGCTGGGCAGGTAACCCTGCCTATCGGTTTGACAGACGTCGCTCTCTCAACCCGGTATGTCTTGCACCATTAGGAGAGGTGGCAGGGGTTCGTTACCAGTCTTTGCAGCGTGACGGTATAAGCTCACCGGCATTCCCACTGAGGCCGTTGCCGGGAGGAGATATGCTGCAGACAGCTGCTCTGATTGCTACGCTTGAGGGGGTTGTGACAGCAGATACGGCTATTGCGCATCTGGCCGGCCTGTTGGGTAAACCGACCTGGCTTTTAAATCGTTTCGGAGGGGACTGGCGATGGGCGGAAGGCTCATGCATGCGCAGTTCATCTGGTGAGGTTGTAAGCCGGTGGTATCCCTCCGTGAGGGTTATGACACAGCCTGCACCGGGTGAGGGGCTGCAGCCATGGGCAGGGCCTGTTGCACAGGTGGTAAGGGCTCTGTCGCAGTTTGTAGAAAAACGGGCTTAAAGAGTGTTGCTCTCTTTTGCGACTTTCTTATGATGCCGGGCATGACACGTTATTCTTCTGAGGGTGCAACGCCCGCCATGCTCCAGTGGTTCACGCTAAAGGCTGAAAACCCTGAGGCACTGCTGTTTTTTCGTATGGGTGATTTTTATGAGCTCTTTTTTGATGATGCCAAAGGAGCGGCAGCGGCACTTGATATTGCGCTGACAGCGCGTGGCTCGCACGCGGGTGAGCCGATACCGATGTGTGGTGTTCCGGTTGCTGCGGCATCGGCTTACCTTGCGCGTCTTATCCGTCGTGGCTTTCGTGTCGCAGTAGCTGAGCAGACAGAAGCGCCGCGTAAAGGCAAGGGCGCAGGTAAAGGTCCGCTGGCCCGTGCTGTGGTGCGCGTGGTTACACCTGGTACCCTGACGGAAGATGAGCTGCTTGAGCCCGGTCGCTCTAACCTGCTGCTGGCCCTGGCAGAGGGTGTAGCTCCCCGGCGCGGAAGAGCTGATAAAAATGCTGAGGTCGCAGCACAGTCTCAGGCTCCTCTGGGAGCTGCCTGGATTGACGTTTCAACTGGTATTTTCGAAACAGCCAGCATCAACGCAGCCGCTTTGCCCGGGTTACTCGCCCGCCTTGATCCGGCTGAAATTCTGGCACCGGCACAGCTTGAGCTGGGTGATTTTGATAGCCGCCGTGCACCTGAAATGCCTTCCTCACCAGCAGAGTCATCGCGAAAACGCCTTGCGGCAGACTTTGGGGTAGCAAGCCTTGATGCTTTTGGCACCTTTGCGGATGAAGAAGCGGTCGCGGCCGCTCTTGCTGTCGAGTTTGTCAGGCGCAGTCAGGCAGGACAGCTCCCGCGACTCGCCCGTCCCATGCCGCAGGCGGACGGCAGCACCATGGGGATTGACCCGGCAACACGTTCAAGTCTCGATATTTTACGTGCCCGTGATGGCGGTGTGGAGCATACGCTGTTCTCGGCTGTGAACAGAACTGTGACAGCTGCGGGAGCCCGCCTTTTAGCCGAATGGCTGGCTTCTCCGCTGACAGATGTTGCCCGCATCACGGATCGTCAGGATGGCTGGTGCTGGCTGAAAGAGGCCCCGGCTGCCCGTAATGTACTGCGTGAAGCTTTAAAAAGAGCGCCTGACATTGCCCGTGCTCTGGGGCGTCTCTCTCTGGGGCGTGGTCAGCCACGTGATCTGTCTGCGGTCAGAGATGGTCTGGCTGCCGCACGGGTTGCTGCTTCTGCCTTTGATAATAAAAATGATCTGCCATCAGCTCTGATCAGGGCTGTCGGGCAGCTTGGTAAAGCTGCGGCACTTGAACAGGAGCTTGTTCGTGCGCTGGCTGAAGAGCTGCCAGCCCGTCTTGAGGATGGCGGGGTGATTGCTCCGGGTTATGATGTGCAGCTCGATGACTCCCGTGCGCTGCGTGATAACTCACGCCGGGTTATTGCCAGCCTGCAGAATGCCTATGCCGATCGCTTTGGTGTTACAACGCTTAAAATCAAACATCATGCGCAGCTTGGTTACGTCATTGAGGTGCCTGCGGCGGCTGGTAAACGTTTGAAAGATCGTGAAGATCTCCTGTTCAGGCAGGGTACGGCCACCAGTTCGCGCTTTTGCACAGAAGAACTCTCTGAGCTTGATACGAAAATTTCTGAGGCAGCGGATCATGCTGCCGCGCGTGAGCGGGTTTTATTTCGTCAGCTGGCAGAGGCTGCGTTGGCAGAGAGTGATCTGCCACCTCTGGCTCAGGCTCTTGCTGTGCTTGACGTGTTTCAGTCGTGCGCAGGCCTTGCTGCGGGTGGAAGCTGGTGTCGCCCCGAGGTCACGCAGGATCAGGCCTTCGATGTGCGGGGGTGTCGTCATCCTGTGGTAGAGGCCGCATTGCCATCAGACGGGCGTTTCACACCGAATGACTGTGATCTTTCTCCCGGGCGCAGTGTTATGCTGCTTACCGGTCCGAATATGGCTGGTAAATCAACCTTCCTCCGGCAGACAGCTTTCGCGGTTATTCTTGCTCAGGGGGGCTTTCCCGTTGCTGCTGAAAAAGCGCATATCGGCATTGTTGATCAGCTTTTCTCGCGTGTTGGTGCCTCAGATGATCTCGCGCGTGGTCGTTCGACCTTTATGGTTGAAATGACTGAAACAGCTGCGATTCTTAATCAGGCCGGGCCGAACTCTCTGGTCGTGGTTGATGAAATTGGCAGAGGAACAGCAACCCTGGATGGTCTTTCCATCGCCTGGGCAGTGCTTGAAGCTCTGCATTCAACGATATGCTGTCGTGCTATTTTTGCAACTCACTTTCATGAATTGTCAGGTCTGGCAGAAGTTTTGCCTCGTCTCTCCCTGCATACCATGGCAGTGAGAGAGTGGCAGGGGCGTATTGTTTTTTTACATGAAGTCCTTGCAGGATCAGCAAAAAAAAGCTGGGGTGTACATGTGGCGATGCTGGCTGGCGTGCCACCTCAGGTTGTTGAGAGAGCCCGCAGGCTTCTGAACGAACTTGAAGCGCAACACTCTGTCGGAGTAAAACCCCTTCCTTTGTTTGAAGCGCAGAAGATATTACCGCAACAGGATGAAAATGCGCTAAAAGCACGTTTGCTCGAGCTGGACCTCGATACTCTGACGCCCCGCTCAGCCCTGGATATTCTTTATGAGCTGCGTAAAGAGTTAGAAAGCTCTGAGCCAGAATCGATGTTATGAATTAATTAAGCAGAACCCCAAGCCGACGGATTGCAAGCAGGAGCATATGTCTAACGCCACCGTAAACACTGCCGCTGTGCAGTATGAGCCTGTAAAACAGACTTCTATTACACCGCAGGATCTTGCTGTCTGCCTGACACGAGAGCTGAAGGACATCATTCCTGAAGGGGTAAGTGTGCCTGACAGAGACCAGGCTGTTGCCATTTTCAGGCGTTACCTTGGGCGTTATCAGGCGGATGTACGCCGGCGTTTTGAGCAGCATGAGCTGAAAGGCACCCTGGCTGCAAAAGAGATATCAGCTTTTACCGATGTTATTGTGCAGGGCACTGTCGATCTGGCTTTGCGTGCCACTGCTGAAGGTAATGGTGGTACAGAAACCCGCAGGTTCGCTGTCGCAGCGACCGGAGGGTACGGACGTGGCCTGCTTGCGCCTTTCAGTGATGTGGATCTGCTTTTTCTTACCGAGGCGGAAGACGTTGCGGCCACGCATCGCCTTGTTGAGTATGTTTTATACTTTCTGTGGGACCTTGGGGTTAAGGTCGGGCATGCCACCCGCTCTATTGAGGAATGTATAGAAGAGGCCCGTAAAGATACGACCGTGCGCACTGCCCTGCTTGATGCGCGGTTGCTGGCCGGTAATAAAGCGCTGTTTGCTATGTTTGAGGCCCGCTATATTGTGGCCTGTGTTGAGGCTGGCGCTGCCGGATTTATCACTGACAAACGCCGCGAGCGCCTTGAGCGGCATCGTCGTTTTGGTGACAGTCCTTATCTGGTTGAGCCAAATATAAAAGAAGGGCGCGGCGGTCTGCGTGATTTGCAGACGTTATACTGGATGTGTCGCAACACATTCGGCACCCGTCATGTGACAGATCTGCTTGCTCCTGATTTTATATGGATGGGCCTGCTGACTGAGCAGGAAGTTGCCCGTGCCCGCCGTTCATGGGATTTTTTATGGACGGTCAGGCTGCACCTTCATTATGTCGCGGGTCGTGCTGAAGATCGCCTGACATTTGATATGCAGCCGGTTATTGGTGCGCGTATCGGTTATACACGTCATGGCCGTCAGAATGGTGTTGAGCGCTTTATGCGGCATTATTTTCTGACAGCCCGTGAGGTTATGCGTCTGACGCATGTGCTCGAGCCTGCTGTCTTACGGCAGGCGCAGGGCGCAGTTGCAACCGCCCCCAAGCCAGATGCTGAAATGCGGGATGCCGGCTTTACTCTGGTTGACGGGCAGATTTTGCCCGAGAGTGGCACCTCGTTTGAGCGTGAGCCGATCAGAATGTTACGGCTGCTTGACTGGGCGCGTATAAGGCGCAAGCCGTTACACCCTATGGCGCGACACGAGCTGATCCGCTGGGAGAGCAGGGCAACAACGCTCAGGGATAATCCTGAAGCAGCACGTATTTTCCTTGATCTTCTGTGTGGTGAGGTTGCGCCTCCGCCGCCACGCCGTCGTCGTGACGCTGTATCAGTTCCCGATAGTGTGAAGGAACGGGATGCGGTGCCGGGGCATGCGCACTGGCTGCATATTCTTAACGAGACCGGCATTTTCGGGCGTCTTATACCTGACTGGAGCCGTGTTGTCGGGCAGATGCAGTTTGACACGTACCATGTCTTTACAGTTGATGAGCATACTATTGAGGCGGTACGTATCCTCGATGAAGTCGTTGCAGGGCGTATGGCTGACGAAATACCAGTGGCATACGAACTGGTAAAAGACCTGCACTCACCGCGTTCGTTGTATATGGCTGTGCTTTTGCATGACATCGCTAAAGGACGGGGCGGGGACCACTCAGAGCTGGGTGCCGAAATAGCCCTGGAGCTTTGTCCGCGGCTTGGGTTCTCTGCAGAAGAAACGGAAACAGTGTCATGGCTGGTTCTGCATCATCTGTTACTGAGCCATACTGCGTTTCAGCGCGATATTGATGATCCGAAGACCATTCTTGATGTCGCTGACGTTGTTCAGTCTCCCGAGCGTCTGCGCCTTCTCCTTTTGCTGACTATTGTCGATATACGGGCGGTCAGCCCGCGCGTCTGGAATGCCTGGAAAGCCACCCTGCTGCGTGAGCTTTATGTGCGTGTGGCTGAGGTTCTGGCTGGTGGGCTTGCCACCACTGAGCGCGATGTGCGTGTGCGCCATGCTAAAGATATGATTGCTGAAACTCTGACAGAGCATGAGATGTCTCAGCAGGACATCGATCATTTTCTCGGTCTTGGCTATGCAGGATACTGGCTTTCGTTCGATCACGAAACGCATAAGCGCCATGCACGTCTGATTTGTGAAGCTGATGCGCGTCATGCCCCTCTGACCGTAGAGACCGTACCTCTGGCTGACCGTGGCGTGACAGAAATTATTGTCTACAGCCGCGATGTGCCTGGCCTTTTCTCTAAAATTGCAGGAGCCTTAGCGCTGGCGGGTGCATCTATCGTTGATGCGCGTATTCACACCATGACACATGGCATGGCGCTTGATACCTTCTGGGTTCAGGATATGGTTGGCGGCGTTTATGAGGAAACTCCACGTCTGACACGGCTTGCCAGTCTGATTGAGCAGGCTCTGAGCGGGCATATGGATGTTGGTGCCGAAATCGCGCAGGCTGGTTTTGGTCATATGCCTATGCGTATGCGCGCCATTCATGTGCCGCGGCGTGTCGTGATTGATAATGGTGCATCAAATACACATACGGTTATTGAAATTAATGGCCGTGACCGTCCGGGGCTTCTGCACGATGTCACAGAGGCAATGAGCAAAGAAAGCCTTCAGATTGCATCGGCACATATTACGACATATGGCGTGCGTGCAGTTGACGTATTCTATGTCAAGGATCTGTTTGGTCTGAAAATTACCGATAAAACCCGCCTCGCAGAAATTCGTGAGCGGCTGCTGGTGTGTATGAAAGAAGCTGAAGAAGAAGCTCATGCTGTAGTGGATTCAAAAATCTCAGCCTGAGAAATTCTTTGGGAAATGAAGAAAAGGCGGCAGGAAGTCTGTTCCTGCTGCCTTTTTTGTTCTGTTATTTTCCGGGACTGGCAGGTGACAGGCCTTCAGCCAGGCCATCGCGTAAAATACGACCGGTATCAGAGGCCGGGTCGATAAGCCCGTAGCGTAAAAACAGGTCAATCAGTACAAGGTTGACGTTAAATTTAAAGTCATCTGTGTCACGCACCAGCGCAAAGACTTTTTCTATCGGGTAAAGGTGAAATGATTCAACTTCACCATCTGCTGCGACAGGAACGAAATTTTCAGGCAGCAGAAGGTCGTAGCAATAAAGAATGTCGCGGCGCAGGCCCTCGGGACGGTCGAGAGAATAGACGATACGGCTGACTTCCTTTGCCTGTAAGGCCAGCTGTTCCTGAATATCAGCTTCTTCAGCCGCCTCTTTAATCAGGGCAGCAAAGGGGGCATGACCTGCCGGTACACCGCCGGCAACAAGATGGTCGAGTTTACCCGGGTCGAGACGTTTATTGCTCGCTCTGCGGCCTGTCCACAGATAAAGACCATCAGATTTTTTAACCAGGCCATTCATATGCACGCCAGATGCAAGCAGGCCAAATAAAGGCAGCGCACCACGGTCTATCCGGGCTACCGGTGCCAGCCCTGGTGCAGTAAACACATCAAACAGTTCATGGTGTGAACGATAAAACCCTTCTTTGGCGAGTTTTTCGCCCAGTGCTTCGAGAGCCGCAGGGTCAGTAAGGGTAAAGCCGCTGTCTTGTGAGCCAAGGCCTTCCTGCTCGAGCCTGCCGGCGATGACGGGATCAATCCAGCCGGCATGGTGCATACCCAGTGTGAAAGGAGAGCGCTCTCCTGGCACAACAGCAGTGTTGCACTGCCTGAGATGACGAAGGAAGGGGGCATTGTCAGCTGACATATTTAATCCTGTCGTGTTCGGCTCAGCGAGAAAGGCTGTTATCCCGCACCTCTCAGAGGGTGGCAAGCAACATATTAGGCTTGCAAAATGTTAAAGGCGTGGCACATCAGAAGAATGTCTCCTCGTCAAAGGCGTGTTTCCGGTGCACCCCAAAAACCGGCTTCTGTGACGATATCGCGTCTTTTGCCCTATCTCTGGCCTCGTGGAAATATGGGGCTGAAGTGGCGGATCCTGCTTGTTCTGCTCGTAATGGTGGGGGGTGAACTGGCAACTCTGGCTGTGCCGCTGGTGTATAGCCATGTTGTTGACCGGCTTTCGCACCCTGTCAGTATGGCTATCGTACCTGCCGCTATTATCCTGGGTTACGGGCTGGTCAGGCTGGTGTCAGCAGCCCTGACGAATTTGCGTGATTCGTTATTTTCTCCTGTTCGCTTCAGGGTGGCTCGCCAGGCTGCGTTGCGTAGTTTTGAGCATATGCACCAGTTATCTCTGCGTTTTCACCTTGACCGAAGAACAGGGGGGGTAACACGTTCGATTGAGCGCGGCACAGAAGCGGTAGAGACTTTGCTGCGGATGGGAATGTCATTGTCGCCTACAATTTTGCAGGCCTTCCTTGTTGCTGCGGTTATATGGCGTGTTTTTGACTGGAAATATGTTGTTCTGATCGCGCTGATGATCGCGGCCTATATTCTCTTTACAATGAAGTTTACATCATGGCGGCTGAGTATTCGTCGCAGCATGAACGAGAGCAATACAGAGGCAACCAGCCGTGCTCTTGATAGTCTGCTAAATTATGAGACAGTGAAGTATTTCGGTAACGAAGAGCATGAAGCAAAACGTTATGATGCGGCTCAGGCGCGTTATGAAAAGGCAGCTCTCAGAACGCAATATTCTCTTGGCGCTCTGAATTTTGGGCAGGCTGCCATTATTGCCGTGGCTTTGACCGCTATTATGCTGCTGGCTGGCCGGGATGTTGAAACCGGTCACATAACCGTTGGTCAGTTTGTAATGATCAACACGTATCTGCTGCAGCTTTATGGGCCACTCAATTTTCTGGGGTCAATGTACTCGGCTATTCGCACAGCTCTTGTTGATCTTGAGCATATGCTTGGTCTGACCGATGAAACACCTGAAGTTAAAGACCCCGAGAATCCGGCAGAAATGACACTGACATTGCAGGGCCACCAGGCGGCCTCTGTTGAGTTTCGCAATGTGAGTTTCGGTTATAGTGATGAGCGGCAGATTTTACATGATGTCAGCTTTTTTGCGGCTCCTGGCAAAAAGCTGGCGATTGTGGGTTCGACCGGTGCAGGTAAGTCTACAATCAGCCGGTTACTATTTCGTTTTTATGATGTGTCATCAGGTGCTGTGCTGGTTGATGGCCATGATGTGCGGGACTGCCGTCAGGCTGATCTGCGTGCAGCTGTTGGTGTCGTGCCGCAGGATACGGTGCTGTTTAACGATACAATTGGCTACAACATCGCCTATGGGCGGCTTGGAGCTGCTCAGGAGGATATAGAGCAGGCGGCAAGACTGGCGCAGATTCATGATTTTATTATGTCTTTGCCTGCTGGCTATGAAACGCAGGTAGGGGAGCGTGGGCTTAAACTTTCAGGCGGCGAGAAGCAGCGTGTGGCAATTGCGCGAACTATTCTCAAAGACCCGCGAGTGCTGGTGCTGGATGAAGCAACAAGCGCGCTTGATACCCACACTGAGCAGGAAATTCAGTCTGCTTTGCGTGTTGTCTCGGCACAGCGTACCACTCTTGTTATCGCTCACAGGCTTTCAACCATTATAGATGCAGACGAAATACTGGTAATGGAAAAGGGTCGTATTATAGAACGTGGAACACATGAGGTTCTGCTTGGCTCTGACGGCCGATATGCCTCAATGTGGGCGGCTCAGGGAGCTGAGAACAGCGCAGCGGGCTGAGTGTCGTGGCATAATTTGCAATACCTGTCAGTTTTTGATGAAATTGTGGTGATAGAGCCGCACCAGGAGCTTGTGCGTTATTGCTATGTGCCTCTATCGTGCAAGCCACAGATCTTACAACTCTGTATGGGTTGCAGCTCGTGTTGACGAATCGCCGGGGGTAAATCATCCGCCGCGGGGATGTTGAGAGAGGTTAAAAGTTTTTATGGATCAAAATACTTCAGGTGCTGAACCAGGTCATGATGTGCCCGACGAGCTGGCACGCTGCGCAATGGTTATTGAAAGTGCGGTAGAGCACCTGCTTAAGGAAAATCATCCTCCGCTGGCTATTGCCTCAGCACTTCTTGGTGGCTCTCTGGGTCTGCTGGCCCGGACTATGGATAAAGAAACTATTCTCAAAATTCTTGAATCAGCCGCCGGCAGTGTCCGGGCAGGGGACGTTCATGCCTCTGCATCAGCAGAAAACAGCGCAAAAAACGAGAAAGCCTGACCTCGGCTCTTGACGTGGCGCCGTGAGTGGGTGATAAGCCGCGCCAAATACCTGAATGTGGTCGCCGGGCATATGTCTCGGCTCCGTTGCTTTTTTAGACAAGGATGAGACAATGTCCCGTCGCTGCCAGATTACCGGCAAAGGCGTGCTGAGCGGAAATAACGTCAGCCACGCTAACAACAAGTCACGTCGTCGCTTTCTGCCTAACCTGCAGGAAGCTGCTCTGATGTCAGAAACACTGAATGCATCAGTGCACATGCGTGTTTCTACACGTGGTCTGCGTACCATCGAGCACAATGGCGGTCTCGATGCATTCCTGATCAGCACACCTGACCGTAAACTTCCTCAGGAAGCTCTGGTTGTTAAGCGTCGTGTTCTCCGCGCGCAGGCTAAAAAGCAGGCAGCTGCCGGCGCCTGATTCAGGGGTATCTGCCTTTTTCATGGCTTCAGCTTTGTTTTGTAACGCAGAGTGAAGTTTGTATTTCAGGTGTCTGGCAAGGTGCCAGAGGCCTTTATATTAAGTGACTGGCCGGTTTCCGGCAGCCGGGTTGTACTAAGATTTTTCTGGTGACAGCACGGTGTTCGGCGGCCACAGGCGCGGGAGATTCCTTTCGCGCCTGATCTGTTTTCCGGAGGTTTTCGTGTCCGCCAAATCTGAACTTTCAAAGATCCGTAATATCGGGATCACCGCGCATATTGACGCGGGCAAGACAACCACTACAGAGCGTATTCTGTATTACACCGGCGTTTCACACAAAATCGGTGAAGTGCACGAAGGTAATACCACTACAGACTATATGGCTCAGGAACGTGAACGCGGTATCACGATTACTTCTGCTGCTGTGACCTGTGACTGGAACGATCACCGCATCAACATCATCGACACACCCGGACATATTGACTTCAACATCGAAGTGAACCGTTCTCTGCGTGTTCTCGACGGTGCTGTGTTCATCATCGAGGGTGTTGCCGGTGTTCAGCCTCAGTCAGAAACGAACTGGCGTCTGGCTGATCGTTACAACGTTCCCCGTATCATCTTCATCAACAAGCTCGATCGTACCGGTGCTGACTTCTACCGTGCATTTGACACGCTGAAAGAAAAGCTCGACATCGTTGCTATTCCTCTGCAGCTGCCAATCGGTGCAGAAGACCAGTTCCTTGGTGTTGTCGACCTGGTCGAGATGAAAGCGATCGTCTGGGAAGGCGGTGAGCTGGGTGCGAAGTTCCATGACGAAGAAATTCCGGCTGATCTGAAAGAGAAAGCTGAAGAAGCGCGTCAGGCTCTGCTTGATACAGCTCTGGCTGTTGATAATGCTGCTATGGAAGAGTATTTCGAAAAGGGTGAAGTCTCTGTCGAAACACTGAAACGCTGCATTAAAAAAGGTACCATCTCCGGTGAGTTCCGTCCGGTTCTGTGTGGTACTGCGTTTAAGAACAAAGGCGTTCAGCCGCTGCTCGATGGTATTCTTGATTACCTGCCAGCTCCTGACGATGTTGAAGGTATTCGCGTTGCTCCACCAGAAGGTGAGGAAGAAAGCGAAAACTCTCAGCCTGTTATCCCGGTTGACCCCGATGGTAAATTTGCTGGCCTGGCCTTCAAAATTATTAACGACAAATACGGCACGCTGACCTTCGTTCGTGTTTACCGTGGTGTTCTGAAAACAGGCGACACCATTATGAACACAACCAAAGGTCACAAAGAGCGTATCGGTCGTATCTATCAGATGCATGCTGATAAGCGCGTTGAGCTGAGCGAAGTTCATGCTGGTGATATCGCAGCTTTCGTTGGTCTGAAAGACACACAGACCGGTGACACGCTGGCAGACGGATCTGATCCGGTCATTCTGGAACGTATGACTTTCCCGATTCCGGTTATCGACATCTCTGTTGAGCCACGCACAAAAGACGCCGTTGAGAAAATGACACTGGCCCTGCAGAAGCTGGCTGGTGAAGATCCTTCTCTGCAGCTGAAAACCGATCAGGAAACAGGTCAGACCATTCTGTCAGGTATGGGTGAGCTGCATCTGGACATCATCATTGACCGTCTGCGTCGTGAATATGGCGTTGATGCGAACGTTGGTGCACCTCAGGTTGCTTATCGTGAAACGATTTCTCAGCCTCACACAGAGATCTATACCCACAAGAAACAGTCTGGTGGTTCAGGTCAGTTCGCTGAAGTGAAAATTGAGTTCGCTCCTCTTGAGCGTAACGCAGGTATCCTGTTCGAAAACAAAGTTGTCGGTGGTTCTATTCCTAAAGAATATATCCCGGCAGTTGAAAAAGGTATCCGCGTTCAGTCTTCAACTGGTGTGCTTGCAGGCTTCCCGACCGTTGACTTCCAGTTTACGCTGCTCGACGGTAAATACCATGACGTTGACTCGTCAGCTCTTGCCTTCGAAATCGCTGCGAAAGCATGTTTCCGCGAAGGTATGAAAAAAGCCAGCCCGGTTATTCTGGAGCCAATTATGGACGTAGAGGTGACAACACCTAACGACCATGTTGGTGACGTGGTGGGTGACCTTAACCGTCGTCGTGGTATGATCCAGAGCCAGGAAACTTCAGGTTCAACCGTTATGGTTCGCGCTCATGTGCCGCTGAAAGAAATGTTTGGTTACATTTCTCATCTGCGTTCTATGACGAAGGGTCGTGCATCCTTCACCATGCAGTTCCATCATTATGATCCGGTTCCACGTAACGTGGCTGAAGAGATTATGTCTGCTTCTAAATAAGTTTTTATTAGAACTTATTGTGTTAAGAGCCGCCCTTGAAAAGGGGCGGCTTTTTTAATGTTCTGATGGATTAATAAACATACAGGAGCTGATATTTTGCTGCTGCCCTGCGGGTATTGCCAGAAAGTAAAACCGCCCTGATCACATAATATGATACTTGTCAGGGAAGTTTTATATTTTCGTCTTCTTCCTGCGGCTGCTTTAATTTTTCTGCCCATATAGCTCTGATTTCTGCTGCACGATCAGAAAGTACTGAGTGTTTGTTTGATTTTTTTGCTTTAGCTGGCAATATTTTTGGGTAATTATTTGTTGTGGAAGCCGGAGTTTGCTGAGGGATATCAGGATGTGCTGACTTCTCAGAAACATTTACTGATTGTTTTGCTGTGTCATTATTAAAAGAGCTGGCCTGTGAAAAGGATGAAGAATACGCCATAGCCTCATTGCACAGAGAACTATTGTTCAGTTCAGGGTGAAAAGCTCTGTTACCTGACGACAGTGCAAATTTCAAACCGACTACTGCGGCAAGGTTGTTAATAATTTCCGTTTTGAGAAGCGTATTTTCTTCGTGCAGGCCTGGTGTGAATATTTGTTGCCGGGCTGCCGGTCTGAACTGAATAAGCGGAAAAATGTTTCTGAGTGCAGAGGTGGCTGCAGCCTGACTCACACCATTTATATGAGCGGTTATCTGTGGGTTTTTGATAGAGCCGGTAATATGAAAAGACTGTGCTGTACGATTATTTTTTGTATCCTGCGCATGAGTAGTCAGGTAATAGTCGAGTGTGTTGTTGCGAAAATCAATAATACCATTACCAAAAGTTTTTATTTTACTCGTGGCAAGAAAAAAAGCTTTTGTTGTGAAAATCCCGTTTCTGAGAGGCATATCAGCAATCAGACAACGTAGTTCAGTATTGGATGGATTGCCTATGGCTGAGAGCACAGCATTGGTAAGTCTCATTCCCAGAATATCGGGCAGGAAGGCAGTTATATTTTCGCCCTGGTCAAGTACAAGCGTCAGGTTGCCACTTCCGCCAGCGATGAGAGTTGCGATACTGTTCCCCTCTGAGGTGAGGGTGATGTGCCCTCCCATAATGCCCTGTGCATGTGATGCGATATTAGTTCGTGTAAGGCGGGCTATATCCAGCTGGTTAAAATCAATACGGGCAGCAGCCTTAAATTCATCCCCCTGAGGGCGGAGGCTGGCTGAGCTGGCAATCGTACCATTTCCAATTTTAAAGTTCAGGTGCCGGACAGCAATGTTGCCGTTGGAAACAGAAAGTTCTGTGTCAATGTTATCGAGCGGTAGCCTGTCATTCTGGAGATGTACGCCCTGAAAAAGGATGTGGGCATTCACGTTATATAATTTAGGAATATTGACCGGAGTATCTGACAGGACCTGGTTATTTGTGTTGTCATGCAAAGGCAGGCTCTGATTATTGCTCTCATAAAAGCCAGTCAGGTCATTTGAGTTCATATTGCGTGAAAAAAGACTGGCATCGATAAAAAGTGGGCTTGTATGAGGGGTGATCTGTACCGTACCGCTGATATCGCTCTCTCCGGTTTTACCAGAAAGGTTTTTAAAAATAATTCTCTCAGGCGAGTAATCGAGCGCACCGGTCAGAACATAACCGGGCGTCTGTGGTGCTGGCCAGCCTGTAATGGAAGCAAGTCGGGACATGTCTGCCCCTGTAAGTTTGAATCTCAGCTGCGCTCCGATAAAAGTAAGGGGCTGGTCAATCTGCCCTGTAACTGAGAGAGCTGTGCTGCCATTCTGAACTGTCAGACGGATGGGATAAGCTGTGTGTTCATCCAGAGCAGTCAGAATGTTTCCGCCGGTAAATGAGAGAGTTATAGGGTGCTGAGCATAACGTCCTGTGGCATTTATGCGTAAAAACCCTTGTCCATCTGCTGCTCCAGGGGTGGATTCTATCCTGGCAATAACATCTGTTTGCATAGGGTCATGCGTAAAATGTAAAATGCCCGAAGTGATATAAATCTGCCCATTACGAAGGAGTGTAAATAATTCTTCTTTTCTGGTTTTACCAGGAGAGGTGAACGTATAATTATTAATATTATTTTTTAGTGTAATGAGATCTATATCGGGATGGTTGAGTGTAATTTTTGAAAAATTAAAAGTTTTAAATATGAGGTAGTCTATCGTATTAAAGGATAGTGAGGCGTCTTTTACTTCTGCAAAATTATTTTCAGCATCTGAAAAATTATCGGGTTGTGCAATTTTCACCCCTTTCATCCGGATGGTTGTCGTAAGACCAGGAGAGACAGAGAGATGTTCAACACTGACTTTGCGGCATAGCAGAACGCTCAGGCGAGTGTTGAGCTGAGGGATAAACCAGTCCCACGACCAGAAAAAAATATAAGTAATAATAATTGCGCTAAAACATAGAAGGCCGCCAAGAATGCGCTTTTTTAAGAAAATATTTTTTATATTTAAATGACTATATCTGGATAAAAGAAGCATAGAAATTAGTTTTCATAAATCTATTATTTTTTAAAAATCAACCAGATGAAGTGGTATGCTTTATTTTGATCTGAGAGTGGCAGATTGTTTTGTTTGTTTTCTGGTTATCCTGATGAAAGAATTTAGTTATTAAAAAATTAAATTATTGTAAAGGAATAAAAAATATTTTTGCCTGAGGTATGACCGCTGTTATCTCGTTTATTGGTTGTACGGCCACGCCTCAGACACTGTTACTCTTTTTTCTTATTTTTTCTGGTCAAGTTTTATACGCCATGCTGCCCGTACTTCTGCTGGTGTCATAGTGTTTGACTTTGCCGGTGGTCTGCGTCGGGCAGGCTGGTGGTTTGTAATGCCATTTTTATTCAGAGTGCTGGTGGAACGAGATAGATTGCCGGTGGTAATGCCAGAGCTTGGTGCCGCGTTGACTTCCTTTACCGCTGTGGCGCAGAGGGATTTATTGCCGACACCGAGCTGGATTGTCGGAAGAAGTGCCAGAGGCGGGAACACGACACCCAGGCCGGCGGCGATGGCTGCACGCCCAATAATTTCCGCACCAGGTAAAATGGTGGGGTCTTTTATCGGGCCATAAATATGAAAAGCTCCGGGGAGGGAGGCGATTGTGAAGCCACGTGAGCGTGTCGTCAGGTAATAGTTGAGTGTATTATTACGAAAATCTATCGTGCCTGTGCCCGTGGTGCGGGCCTCACCTGTTTCAAGCAGTAAAGCCTTTGTTGAAGCGATGCCATTTTTAAGAGGCATATCCGTTATGAAGCAGTGTATTTCAGTATGCGAGGGGATGCCAATAGCTGTCATGACAGCGTTGGCAAGCTGCAGGCCGAGCAGATTGGGTAAAAAAGCGGTAATATTGCCGCCCTGATCGAGAATGAGTGTCAATCCTCCATTACCTGCGGCCATCAGGCTGGCAACAGAGTTCCCTCTTGCGGTGAGTGTCATGTGCCCACCGATAATTCCTTTTGCTTTTGACTTCACAGTGGCCTGCATAATATGACCCAGGTCAATGCGTGAAAAATCAACGCGGGCACTCGTGTCAAAGAGTTTTCCTGCGGGTTTCAGGCTCGCTGTGCTGGCTATGGTGCCGCTTCCTACACCAAAATTTAGCTTTTTGAGTGTAATAGCTCCGTTTGTGACAGAAAAATCGACATCAATATTATCGAGCGGAAGGTTTTTGTTCTCAATATGTGTGCCGTGATACGTCAGATGTGCATTAACAGTATTGAGCTTGGGAATATTGATAGGTGTTTCAGGTAAAATAGCATCGCTTCTGGCGTCGCTTTTTTTCTGTTGAGCAGTTTTATCGGGAGAGGCGCCGATAAAACCTCCGAGGTCACTCAGGTTGACCTGTTTTGAAAAAAGTGCAGCCTCAACAAATACTGGTTTTGTATGTGGGTTGAGCTGAATTGTGCCGCCGATATCACTGGTTCCAAGCTGCCCTGAGAAGTTTTTGAAAACAATTTTGTCGCGGTTATAATCAAGGTTGCCAGTGATGGCGTAAGCTGGAGTGTGTGGAATGGGCACGCCGGTAAGGGGGTAAAGCAAGGCCATATCCGGCCCGGCAAAATGGAGTTTAAGCTGCGCGCCGGAGAAAGTCATGGGCTGGTCAATCTGCCCGGCCAGAGAGGCTGTTGTTTCACCGTTCTGTATTTTCAGATTGACAGGATACGGGTTATTTTCACTCATGACAGAGAGTAGCGCTCCGCCCGTAAAGGTTGCTGTGACAGGCTGTTTCGCATAGCGGCCACTGGCATTGATATGCAGAATACCTCTGCTGTTCTGAGTGGTCGGATCAGCCTGAATTGTCGCTGTGATATCAGCCTGAAGGGGGGCGTAGACGACATGCAGGCGTGTTGCAGTAACTGAGAGTTTGTCGATCTGAGGAAGAGTGAATGAGCCTGAGCTTTTTTGCTGAGCAGGTTTTCCATCTTCAGTGAATGTAAAATTATTTAAATCATTTTTGAGAGCAATCAGATCGGCATCGGCACCGTTGAGCATAACGACTGGCAGATGAATTTTTCTGTCTTTGATAAAATCGATGACACTGAATGAAACCGTGATCTCCTGTGCAGTCGCAAAGGGACGTTTTTCGCCACTGAAAGTCGCGGGCTGTGTGATTTTCAAACCCTCAACGCGTACGGCTGTTACAAACCCAGGGGAAATATGCAGGTGTTCAATTGTTGTTTTGCGGTGCAGCAGCGCCGTAAGGCGCATATTGATCAGGGGGATGAACCAGTCCCACGACCAGAACAGAATAAGTATACAAAATAAAACAAAAAAACCGCCGAAGGCTGATATAATCGGGTGTTTTTTTAAAAAATGAGAAGCAGATATTTTTGTGGTCATGACAGTTCTTAACATGCTCTCGTAACAGGGTAAAAGCCTGGATTTGCAAGGCGTTATTATAAGAAACTAAGGAATGACAGGGTATAAACACCTTCTTTCCAGATAATTTTTTATGGTTTTTAAGTGAAGAAAGTGTCAAAATTTTAATGAACTATATAAAATATCTCTGATAGATGAGTTAAGGAAATGCTTTTACCTCGCTGATTCTGCGGTTTCAGAGAATATCGTTGTGCTTGCTATACTGGCTGAGGCATATTTTGCGAGGTGATATCAGTGATGGCTGCATTTATGCTCCTGCTGGTTTGTCTCCCTGGTGCCGTGAGATATACATGAGCATGCTACGAGCCCTGGTAGCGTTCTCTCTCTGGCATGTGTTGTACTCCTGGGCGGTTTGTCTGAGGGTGCTGTCGGTAAAATTATGACGTCTTATCCTGATACTGAAGCAGATTTAGAAGCGCGCAGAACGCTCAGGCGCTACCAGTGGACGGCGACAGCTCTGCTTGTCTTTATGGTGCTTTTAACTGTGGCAGGGTATGCGGCACCGGCCGCAGGCTGGGTTAAGGAGGCCTTCTGGCTGGAGGTTCTGCGCTCTGGTGCGCGGGCTGGTGTTGTCGGCGGGCTGGCAGACTGGTTTGCTGTTGTTGCGTTGTTTCGTCATCCGCTGGGGGTGCCTGTACCGCATACGGCGATCATTCCTGCGCAAAAAGAGCGTCTGGGTCGTGCTCTGGGGCGTTTCGTTTCTCGTCAGGTTTTAACGGAAGAGGAGGTTAAGCGGGTTTTTGACCGGCTGGATATTCCCTCAATCCTTTCAGGAACGCTTGATGATCCGGCAACCCGGAAAATGGCGGTACGTATTTTTTCTTCATCTGTGCGTCAGACATTTGACCGCCTTGAAGATGGCCGTGCTTCAGAGGCTATAAGCCGTATTTTACCATGTCTGGTGGGTAGCAGTAATCTGACGCCGGTCGTGGCCAGAGCGCTCAGGTCGATGGTTGATAATGACCGCCATCAGGAAGTGCTTTCATATCTGCTGGAGCAGGTCAAAGAGGGGTTGCAGGCGCGTGAGAGCGCGTTGCGTACAATGATTGAGGATCGTGTGCGTGAGCAGGGCGGGCGCTTCCTGGGGTGGGCTATTGGTGGTTCTATAGCAACCAAAGTGTTGTTCGCGGTCAGTAAGGAGCTTGATCGTGTTGACCCTCAGAATTCAGGCCTGCGAGAAGGATTTACATCATGGGCCCGTGCGCAGATTGACCGGATTGAGCATGATCCTGAAAGAAGCCAGGAAATGTCACGTGCGATCACGGGTATTTTGTCGCATGAAAGTGTTGTCGTCTGGTGGTCAGATATCTGGGGGCGGTTTCGTCGTATGGCAGAAGCCGACGCAGAAAACCCCGACGGGCGTATAGCGTCAATGTTGCAGGATGCGCTGGGGCGGTTTGCCGGGCAGCTGAAAGATGATCAGGCCTTGCGGCAGGAAATTGTTGATAAACTTCATGCTGTTCTGATCAGAGCGCTGCCGTCTGTCAGAGAGCAGATTGAAGAGTTTATTGCTCAGGTCGTTGCCGGCTGGGATGGCGTGCAGGTCGCTGAAAAGCTTGAGCTGCGTGTCGGTAAAGACCTCCAGTTTATCAGGTTTAATGGCACTCTCGTCGGTTTTGGTGCGGGTGCGCTTCTTTTTATTGTTCTTAGATTATTGTTTGGCCTGAATGCTCAGTAAAAAGTGTGTCTTTCAGGTTAAAAACAATGTGCTTTTGGGTTGACCTTTCTGGTGTCTGACGTCATGTGTTTGAAACAGGACTCAAAAGGTCTTTTATCAGGTGGCAGAATATAATGCTAAAAATATCCCGTCTGGCTGACTACGCTGTTGTGATCCTCGTTACTCTCGGGGGGCAGGAGGGTGTAGTGACTTCGCCTTTTCTTGCAACACAGACCGGTGTTCCGGAGCCGACAGTGGCCAAGGTGCTTAAAATGCTGGCTTCAGGCGGGTTGGTTACGTCTCAGCGAGGGGCCAGAGGAGGGTATCGTCTCTCTCGTCCATTGTCTGAAATTTCGGTAGCCAGCGTTATTATGACAGTTGATGGACCTATAGCGCTAACAGCATGTGTCGACGGAGGAGAGTGTGATGCCGGGGTCTCCTGTCGGATGTGTGGAAGCTGGGATGCAATGAACAGTGCGATACGTGACGCTCTGGAGAAGATTTCTCTGGATGTGATGCAAAACAGTCGATCGAAAGAATTCGTTATATCTGCATTTTCAGGCAATGAGATGCCGACAAAAACGATGAGGCAATGTGGGGGATCTGAACAATGCCGGCAGTGACAGAGACTCGCGAGGCAGTAGAAAAGCTTGGCCTTTCGTCCTACAAATGGGGTTTCGAAACCGACATTGATATGGATGTCGCGCCAAAAGGTCTGAACGAGGATATTGTTCGCCTGATTTCAGCGCGAAAAGAAGAGCCGGAATGGATGCTTGAGTGGCGTCTGGCTGCTTTTCGTTCATGGTTACAGATGAAAGAGCCTGAGTGGGCTAAGGTCTCACATCCTCCGATTGACTATCAGGATGCGCATTACTACGCTGCGCCAAAAAAGAAGCCAGGCCCGAAATCTCTTGAGGAGGTCGATCCGGAGCTGCTCAGAACATATGAGAAGCTGGGTATCCCTCTGCATGAGCAGGCTATGCTGGCAGGCGTTGAAGTGCCTGAGGGTGAACAGGCCCGCATGCCGGTTGCCGTCGATGCCGTGTTTGACAGTGTCTCGGTTGTTACGACGTTTCGTAAAACGCTTGAGGAGGCAGGGGTTATTTTCTGCCCTATTTCTGAAGCGATTAAAGAACATCCAGAGCTGGTTAAAAAATATCTTGGTACCGTGGTGCCGGTTGGTGATAATTTCTTTTCAGCGCTGAATTCTGCTGTGTTTACAGATGGTTCTTTCGTGTATGTGCCCGAAGGGGTGCGGTGCCCGATGGAGCTTTCAACTTACTTCCGTATTAACAGTCGTAATACCGGGCAGTTTGAACGCACATTGATCATTGTTGAAGACAGAGCTTCCGTTTCGTATCTTGAAGGGTGCACAGCCCCGATGCGTGATGAGAACCAGCTTCACGCCGCTGTTGTTGAACTGGTCGCGATGGAAGATGCCTCGATCAAATACTCAACGGTGCAGAACTGGTATCCGGGTGATGAGAACGGACGTGGCGGCATTTATAATTTTGTGACCAAGCGTGGCGCCTGCCGCGGAGCACGGTCTAAAATTTCGTGGACGCAGGTAGAAACAGGCTCAGCAATTACCTGGAAATATCCTTCCTGTATTCTCCAGGGCGAAGGCTCTGTCGGCGAGTTCTACTCAGTCGCGGTTACCAATAATCATCAGCAGGCTGATACCGGCACGAAGATGATCCATATTGGTAAGAATACCCGTTCGACAATTATTGCGAAAACTATCAGCGCAGGTAACTCAGACAGTACCTATCGCGGTCTTGTCAGGGTGCAGCCAAAAGCATCGGGCGCGCGCAACTTTACACAGTGTGACAGCCTTCTTATCGGTGACCAGTGTGGTGCACATACTGTGCCTTATATTGAATGCCGCAATGCACAGGCGCGTATTGAGCATGAAGCAACAACCTCTAAAATTTCTGAGGATCAGCTGTTTTACTGCCGTCAGCGCGGGCTTTCAGAAGAAGATTCTGTCGGGCTCATCGTTAACGGGTTTTGTCGCGATGTGCTGAAAGAGCTGCCTATGGAATTTGCAGTTGAAGCACAGAAATTATTACAGATCAGCCTTGAAGGCAGCGTAGGGTAAGAGGGGCACGATATGAGCCAGTTTTTGGATATTTCCGGCCTGAATGCCCGGATTGATGCAGACGGTCAGGAAAAAGAAATTCTGCGTGGTGTGGACCTTGTTATCCCCCCGGGTGAAGTTCATGCCATTATGGGGCCAAATGGTTCCGGCAAATCAACCCTGTCCTATGTGCTCGCCGGGCGTGAAGATTATGAAGTAACCTCAGGGAGTGTCAGCTTCCAGGGGAAAGATCTTCTTGAAATGGAGCCCGAAGAGCGCGCTGCTGCCGGGCTGTTTCTGGCATTCCAGTCTCCTGTTGAGTTGCCTGGGGTGAATAATGCAAACTTCCTGCGTACAGCAGTAAATGCCGTGCGCCGTGCGCGTGGGCAGGAAGAGCTTGATGCGGTTAATTTTCTTAAAACCGTTCGTGCCGCAGCTAAAGAGCTGGGTATGTCTCCGGACATGCTTAAGCGTAATGTCAATGTTGGTTTCTCTGGTGGTGAGAAAAAACGTAACGAAGTGTTGCAAATGACCCTTTTGCAGCCGTCATTCGCTATTCTTGATGAGACAGACAGTGGCCTTGATGTTGATGCACTGCGTATTGTGGCTGAGGGTGTGAAGCGCCTGCGCTCTCCTCAGTTCTCAGCACTGGTTATTACCCATCATCAGCGTCTGCTTGAATATATTGTGCCTGATCGTATTCACGTTATGGCAAAAGGGCGCATCATCCATTCCGGTGGTCCTGAGCTGGCACAGCAGATTGACCGTGAAGGTTATACCAAATTTCTGGCGGAGGCAGCGTGAGTGATATGTCTGCACCATTAGCGGTAACGCTTGAGCCGTTTCGCAAACAGCTCGAGGGTGTTTCCGGTCAGCAGCAGAAAACCGCGCTTGAGGCTTTGCATCACACGGGTCTGCCTGACCGCAGAGTAGAAGACTGGAAATACACAAGCCTGCGTTTTCTTGCAGGCACCGTGTTTCATAAGCCTGGTAAAAATTACGACAGTGCAAAGGCCCGTGCAGCACTTGCCGCTCTTGGGCTGGCAGAGGGCGCCGTAGCTGAGCTGCCTCGCCTGGTTTTTGTCAATGGTCATTTTGTGGCTGATCTGTCCGTGACTAAAGGGCTTTTTGCATGCTCCTTCTACACGGCAGATAAAGCTGAACCCGGTTCTCTTGTTCGCTCTGACCGTGAGCCACTGGCGGCTCTGAATACAGTTCTGGCCGAGAACGGTGTTGTGATTTCTGTGCCCGAAGGCATTGATGCCGGTCAGGTTCTGCTGGTTTCTCTGGGGCAGGCAGATTCTGATGCGGTGTCATATCACCCTCGTCACAGTGTACATGTTGCAAAGGGCGGAAAATTATCTTTGCTGTCAGTGCAGGCGGGTGAGGGACATTATCTGCATAACCCGGTAACAGAGGTGTTTGTCGCCGCTGAGGCTGAGCTGCGTCACGTCACGCTTCAGGCTGAAAGCGATGCTGCGGCTAATTTATCAACGCTTTATGCCCAGATTGAAGAGCGCGGTAATTATGACAGCTTTGTCGTAGGGATTGGTGCGGCTCTGTCTCGTCATGAAGTGCATGCGTGTCTCGCGGAATCTTTTGCCCAGGTCCATATCAATGGCGTGCAGAGACTGGCTCAGACACAGCATGGCGACATTACGAGTGTTATTACCCATGCTGCACCTGACTGTATCTCGCGGCAGACAGTTCGTAATGTGCTTGATGACCGTGCACGTGGTGTTTTTCAGGGTAAGGTTCTGGTTGAACAGATTGCTCAGAAAACAGATGGTTATCAGATGAATCAGGCGCTGCTCCTTTCCGGGCAGGCAGAGATTGATGCTAAACCACAGCTCGAAATTTATGCTGATGACGTCAAATGTAGCCACGGTGCGACCGTAGGTGCGCTTGATGATGACCAGCTGTTTTACATGCGCAGTCGTGGGGTGCCTGAGGGTGAGGCGCGTCAGATTCTGATTGATGCTTTTCTTGAAGAGGTTCTTGAACTGATCGGGGATGAAACAGCACGTGAGGTTTGCAAAACCGTTATAGCGCGCCGTTTTCCCGTCAGTGAAGAGGGGGCGTAAATGTCAGCTGATCAGGTTATAAAAACGCACGCTGCGTTCAATAGTCAGCATATTCGCGAGCAGTTTCCGATCCTGAAGGAGACTGTTCACGGGCGCCCGCTGGTCTTTCTTGACAGTGGTGCCTCAGCGCAGAAGCCAGCCAGTGTGATTGATAGCATGGTGCACACCATGCGTACGCAATATGCTAACGTGCATCGTGGTCTGCACTGGATGAGCGAGCGGGCAACAGAAGCCTGTGAAGCAGTCAGAGACCAGGTGGCCGCTTTTCTTAATGCGCCATCACGTGATGAGATTATTTTTACTAAGAACAGCACCGAAGCTATTAACCTCGTAGCATATTCCTTTGGTGCTTTGCTTAAACCCGGTCAGGCTGTTGTGATCTCTGAAATGGAGCATCATGCAAACCTGGTTCCCTGGCAGCTGTTACGTGATAGAGCCGGTATTGAGCTGCGGGTTGCTCCGATTACAGATGATGGAGACCTTAATCTGACTGCTCTGCAGGCTTTGCTGGCAGATGGAAAGGTTGCTCTTGTTGCCATAACGCATATGTCGAATGTGCTGGGCACTGTGACACCTGCAAAGCAGATTGCAGACATTGCACATGCTGCCGGTGCACAGGTGCTGTTTGACGGCAGTCAGTTTGCGGTGCACCGCAAAACAGATGTGCAGGATATCGGGGCTGATTTTTATGTCTTTACCGGCCATAAACTTTATGGCCCCACCGGTATTGGTGTGCTGTGGGGACGCTCAGAGCTGCTGAATGCTATGCCGCCTTTTATGGGTGGTGGCGATATGATTTCAACCGTTTCGTTCGAACGTTCAGAGTGGGCTGCTCTGCCTTATAAGTTTGAAGCCGGTACACCTGCTATTGTTGAAATTGTCGGGCTTGGTGCCGCTATCTCGTGGGTTGAAGCTATCGGTATGGAGGCAATTACTGCCCATGAAGCACAGCTGACAGGCTATGCTCTGAAGCGTCTTGCTGATGTGCCAGGCCTGCGCGTGATCGGGAAGCCCAAAGATCGTGGCGGGGTTATTTCTTTTGTGATGGATGATGTTCATCCTCATGATATGGCGACCCTGCTTGACCGTAACGGTATCGCGATCAGGGCCGGGCATCATTGTGCAGAACCGCTGATCAGGCGTCTGGGGCTTACAGCTACGGCACGTGCCAGCTTTGGTGTTTATACCACCGAAGAAGACATAGATGCACTGGCAGATACTCTCATTAAAATACGGGATTTCTTCGTGTGACACACACCGGAGATGTCGCGGCCCTTTATGATGAGCTGATAGTCGGGCGATCACGCCAGCCACAGTTTAATGGTCACCTGGAAAACCCGCAGGCTACAGGTGAAGGGCGTAATCCTCTCTGTGGTGATAAGACACGAGTGGAAATTGGTGTTGAAGAGTACCATATCAGTGCTGTAAGGCATGTGACCAGAGGATGTGCAATTTGTCTGGCTGCGGCTGATCTGATGGCCGAGCGTGTCACAGGTTTAAAAAAAGCCGAGGCGCTGACTGTTGCTCAAAAATTTTCTGCCATGCTGGTTGGGGACGAGTCTCACTCTTCATCTGGTACGGAAGAAACGGAACTTGGTATTTTAACTATTTTTTCCCCTTTGCAGTCACATCGGGCGCGTATCCGGTGTGCTGAGTTACCATGGGTTGCTTTAAAGGAGGCGCTTTCTCATGTCGATATCTGAAAAAGTGCAGGAGTCAGTGCCTGAGGCTGCCGATGAGGCTGTGACTGGCCAGGCAGTGCAGCATACGCCTGACAGTGAAGAGCGTGCGAAAGTAGAGAGCTGGTCTCCTGAAGGAGATGATGAGGCATCTCATGCATCTGCCTCTGCCGCACAGGTTGATGAAGATGCGGTTATCAGTGCGATCGCAACGGTTCATGACCCGGAAATTCCGGTTAATATTTATGAGCTGGGTCTGATCTATGCCATTGATCTTTATGATGATGGTAAGGTGAAAATTGAAATGACCCTGACGGCACCTAACTGTCCCAGCGCGCAGGAGCTGCCGCTGCAGGTCAAAGAAGCAGTTGAAAAAGTGCCGGGTGTCGGTGCCGCAACTGTTGATATTGTGTGGGATCCACCCTGGGATATGTCGCGTATGAGCGATGAAGCCCGCCTTGCTTTGAATATGTTTTGACAGAGAGGATGATAATGTCTGCATCACTATCGGCAGCTGGCTCATCACCTAAAAGAGAATTGCCACCTCTTATGCGACTGAGCGAGAGCGCAGCCCGTCAGCTGGAACATTTGTATAATACAGCGCATAGCGGGCAGGTTTTACGTATTTCAGTTACCACACGTGGCTGCTCAGGACAGGCTTACGACATGCAGTTTGTCGAGGGGCCAACCGAAGGCGATGAAGTTGTTAAAGATAAAGGTTTGACTCTGCTGGTTGACCGGAAAGCCGTTCTGTTCCTGATCGGAACAGAAATGGACTTTCGTCAGTCAGACCTGGAGGAGGGGTTTGTGTTTAACAACCCTAACGAGAAAGGCCGCTGCGGCTGCGGCGAGAGCTTCCATGTGTAAAGCTGCAAACCACCTCTGTTTCAGCTGACCACAAAAACTGGTCAATAACTTCAAGGCTGTTCAGGCGATAGCCAGCATCATGCAGGGCTTTTGCGTCTTTCGCCAGGGCAGCCGGGTTGCAGCTGACATAAATAATGTGTTGCGGTTTGCCGGTTGTCAGTTGCCGCATTTGCAGGCCTGCTCCGCTGTGTGGCGGGTCAAGCACAACAACATTAGCGGCTTTCAGTACAGTGCCCATAACAGGCTGCCGGTTGAGGTCGCGACATTCAACGTTAAGCCGTGTGCCACCTGAGACAGCCTTCAGGCAGGCTGCCGCTGGTGCATATCCTTCATAAGCAAAGACCTGATGATGCGCTGCCAGTGGCAGGCTTAGCGTGCCGCAGCCGGCATAGAGTTCGATAATTTTATCCCGTTTACCGATTTTTTTTGGCAGGGCACTAAGTACAGCATCCTGAATCCAGGTTTCACTGGGGGCAGTGGCCTGTAAAAATGCTCCTGGGGGCAGAGCAACCGTTACACCGGCCATCGTATGGTATACCGGACCAGACTGTGCAACGGTCTCATAGGCTTCTGTGCCGCGCTGATACCAGCTGATACGTGGAGCGGAAATAGTGGCCGAGAGACTGGCAAGGCGTGTCCTGTCACCACTGCTGAGTGGACCATCCGTTGTCAGCAGAATATCAAGACCGGATTCGAGCAGGTTAAGCTGTATTTCACCAGCCTGGCGCAGTCCTTCCAGGCTTTGCAGCGTCTGACGAACAGAAGGCAGCGCAGCCATCAGGGTCGGGTGCATAATAGTGCAGCTTGTCAGGTCAATAACCTGATCGCTATTGCGCGCATGAAGGCCAACGAGAACATTTTTGCCATTGCGGCGTATTGCCAGGTCTGCCCGGCGCCGTGAATGGGCCGGCACCTGGCGCTGTGCTGGTACAGGAGTATCAGAAAACCCTGCTTTTTTTAGTGCATAAACAACGCGCTGTGTTTTCCATTCAAGAATGGCGGGCAGGCTCATATGCTGAAGGGTGCAGCCACCACAGGACTGAAACAGGGGGCAGGGTGGCTCAACCCGGTCTGACGCAGGGGTAATGACAGAAACAAGCTGGTATTTCTGCCCTGATACGGGCTGAGCTTCAACTTTTTCGCCGGGCAGAGCGCCAGTAACGTAAAGAGGTTGTCCATCAGGCAGGGCCGCAATCCCATCTCCCTGGGCTCCCAGGGAGTGGATCATGACCTCTACGCTTTTACCGCCGGGTGAGGGCGTATGTTCTGAAGTCACAGTCAGAGTGTCTCTGACGCGGTATTGTCTTCAGAAAATCCCGGTTCAGCGGTTGTGGCAAGCTCAGAGAGAATGGTCGTGCGACGAGGCAGCATCATAAAAGCTGGCACATTCTGACCAAAGCCCGGGACATCATTGCCCTGTGTGGAGGATTGAATCTCCTCGCGCTGGCGGTCGCGTTCCCGATAAGATTTTTTCGGGTTGTATTTCGTTGCGTTCCTGCCTGCGTTGTCCTGCTCAGCTGGCTGTGCAGGGGCATTGCGAGGCGCGGCCTCTTTATTCTGCCGGTCTTTATTGCTCTGAGAATTGCGGCGTGACTGATCCTGCCGGTTCCCACGAGGGGGACGTTTTTCTTCCGACCATTCGAGCGTCTCAATTCCCTCCGGCTTCAGAAGTGGAATGGGCTTTTCAGTTAGCTTTTCAATCGCATCAACCAGAGCTTTGTCATAAGGCGAGGCTATGCTGTAGGCATGACCTGTACGTCCGGCACGGCCGGTACGTCCGATTCGGTGCACATAATCTTCGGCCTGGAATGGAAGGTCGAAGTTAAAGACGTGCGATAAACCGCCAATATCAATGCCTCGTGCAGCGACATCAGAGCAGACGAGAATTTTCAGCTCGTTATTCTTGAATTTTTCAAGAGTGGTAAATCTGGCGCTCTGGTGCATATCACCATGCAGGCATCCGACTGAAAAACCATGCTTGGAGAGCGAGCGCATCAGAATATCAACATCGCGCTTACGATTGCAGAATACAATCGCATTTTGCAGCTCAGGGTCCCTGAGCATCTGGCGCAGCGTTTCGCGTTTGCTGAACTCATCAACAATTACCAGGCCTGTTTCGATCGTCGTAGCGACGGAAGAAGGGCGGGCAACAGTAATCTCTTTGGGTGAATGCAGGAAAGCATCAGCCAGCTTGCGAATGGCGGGAGCCATTGTCGCAGAGAAGAAGAGAGTCTGCCTGTTAGGGGGAAGCAGAGCGACAATTTTCTCAATATCGGGAATAAAGCCCATATCGAGCATTCTGTCTGCCTCATCAATCACCAGAATGCGTGTCTGATTCATGAGCAGCCCGCCTCTGTCGAAGAGGTCGAGCAGACGGCCAGGCGTTGCTATCAGAACGTCAACACCGCGGTTAAGGACCTCTTTCTGGTCAGCCATGCTCTCACCGCCGATGAGGAGTGCATGTGTCAGTTTGAGGTGCTTGCCGTAATTTACAAAATTTTCTGCGACCTGCAGTGCCAGTTCACGCGTTGGCTCAAGAATGAGCGAGCGTGGCATGCGGGCACGGGCACGCGAATCAGAGAGGATTTCAAGCATAGGCAAAGTGAAGGAGGCTGTTTTGCCTGTGCCCGTCTGGGCTACGCCAAGAACATCCTTCGCCATCAGTACAGCAGGAATAGCCTGCTCCTGAATCTGGGTTGGATGAGTATAACCCATCTCCGCAATGGCTTTTAAAATAGGCTCAGACAGACCAAGATCTCTGAAAAGAGTTTTCTTTTCTTCCGGTGCCGTTGCAGCGTCAGCTTCAGGAACAGCCGTCTCAGCTACGGCGGCAGGAAGTTCAGGAGCGGGCTCAGCCACAGTTTCTTCTGCAACGACATCTTCTGCGATGACGACCGGTGCAGACTGCTCAATAGCAGACTGCTCAATAGCAGGCTGCTCAGCTTTTTCAGCTTTAGCCGTTTTTTTGCGAACTGGTGTTTTGCGTGGTTTTGCAGGTGCTTTTTTACGTGCTGGCTTTTTTTCTTCCGCCGTTTCTTCCGCCGCAGATTCCACAACAGCTTCAGCCGCAGGTGCCGCAGCTTTTGGCTTTGTGACACGACGCTTGCGTGCAGGCTTGCTGGCCGGCTCGGTGGTGACTGCGCTGTCATCAGTGGGAGTAACCTCAGGCGTCTCTGTTCCGGTCTCAGCCAGAGTCACAGGGGCGTCTGTATCCGCTTTTTTGCGGGTGCGGGTTACAGTCTTGCGGGTCCGGGCGGGTTTTTGGGCTGTCAATATGCTCTCGGGTTTAAGTCAGTCGTGATTAATCGCACACTAACCGGCTCAAAACTTTACTGTTTGCACTATTTAAGACCAGGGCAAGAGTGAAGAGTTTAAAGCCGGTCGCACGGTGTTCCGATAAAGCGATTTGCACTGAGAATCAAGTTTTCCTGTGCGTTACGATTCGATTAAAGGAAAGGGTGTCCCATTGATGCCACGACAACAGTCAGCAGGCCTAGTGCCACAATGAGCATGATTTGCTTGCGTACAGCATCAAATGTGGCTGGTTGCGGGCGAATGGCGCGGCGTAATTTCTGGTAAGGGCCGCTGAGTATTCTGATGAAAAGAATCGCCATGATCAGGCCGATTGCCTGCATGACGTTAGTTGTCCAGGGGGCGTGTGCAAAACCTCCTTCGTGAATAATCATGAGCCAGCCGGTAATGAGCACAGTCGGCACAATATGTTTCAGCATTTTAAAGAAACGCTGAAGTGTCTGAAGATGCACAGAGCTGCGTTGTGTGTTGTCGAGTAGGCTCAGGCTGGGGCGCAGAACAACTACGGCATAAAAGCCTCCTCCGATCCACACGCAGATACTGATAATGTGCAGAGCGAGGATGAGGCTCCACAAAACAGGGTAAGACATAGAGACTCCGCAGATGCAGGAAACCGCTGAGGGTTTCGTCGTTTTAACCAGTAAGGCCACGTCATTAAGCTGACAGGCAGCCCGTACAGACCTATAATTATGATACTGATTGCCAAGCCAGGCGCTCAGGTGCAAGTGAGTATTCTGTTGTCTGGCGGGATAGAGGAGGCAGTGTTGCCCATATCACGACGTTCGGCTCTCGCTCTTTTTACACCGGCTGAAATGGCGCAGGCTGATCGCCTGGCTCAGGATCTGAAACCGGTTTCTGCCCTGATTGATGCCGCCGGGCGTGCGGTTGCCAGAGCAGTGCGGCGGCATTTCAGGCCGTGCCGTGTGCTGGTTGTGTGTGGGCCGGGCAATAACGGTGCCGATGGCTATGCTGCAGCGCGATATCTCTTCAATGCAGGCTGGCCTGTTGCTGTGGCCTCCTGCCCGGATGGCGGGGGCAGGGCCGAGGCATCGGAGTCTGCCAGGCTTTTTAAGGGGACCCGGGTGCCATTTACGCCAGCTGAAGCTGAGCGGGCCGATCTGGTGATCGATGCAGTTTTTGGTGCAGGTCTGAAGCGTGATCTGGCGAACGATGTATCAGACCTTTTACAGGCAGCGCGTCGCATTGTTGCGATTGATGTGCCTTCGGGGGTTGATGGTGCGACCGGTGCATTGTGTGGAGTTGTATCGCCCGCAGAAATGACTGTCACTTTCGTACGTTTTAAGCCGGGGCATCTGCTTTATCGGGCTCGTAGCCTTATGGGTAAACTGGTGCTGGCAGATATTGGAATGCCTGATGTCGTGCCTGAGCAGGTGGTGCCACGTACCTGGTGTAATGAGCCAGGCTTATGGCAGTTGCCGTTACCGTCCCCTGAGGATCACAAATACAGCCGGGGCGTTGTCAGTATCTGTGCCGGGCATGTCATGCCCGGGGCCGCGCGCCTGTGTGCCGGTGGTGCGAGAGCCGTCGGTGCAGGGCTTGTGCGGGTGGCTGCGGGGAGTGGTGCTTCGGCTTACCGCATGGGCATGCCTGGGCTTGTGATAGATGAAGAGCCGCTTGGTGACCTGATGGCTGATTCGCGACGCAGGGTGTGGGTGTGCGGGCCTGGGCTGACTGAGGCTGAGGCCTTGCAGGCTTTGCCAGTTTTATTGCGCGCAAAGAAAACCATACTGGCTGATGCCGGGCTTCTGTCAGCCTGTGCCGGTGATCCGGAAAAATTACGTGGTGTTGCTGTTATGACGCCACATAGCGGAGAGTTTACCAGATTATTTGGAGCGCCGGAGGCGGACCTGCCAGAACAGGTACGCCGGGCCGCACGTCTGACATGCGCGGTTGTGGTGCTTAAAGGCGCGTCAACGCTGATAGCTGCGCCTGACGGGCGTCTTGCGATTAATAACCACGCGAGTCCTGCGCTGGCAACGGCGGGCTCAGGGGATACTCTTTCCGGGGTTATTGCTGCTTTGCTGGCAGCGGGGATGTCAGCCTGGGAGGCCGCCTGTGCAGGTGTCTGGCTGCATGGTGAGGCAGGCCTGGAGGCTGGATCATGGCCGCTTGCGGAGGATCTGGATCGTTTTCTGGGGAGTGCGCGTGAAAAAGCAGCGCGGCTGCAGATGCTCAGTTCTTTCGATTAATTGCAATCACTCTCTTGCAGAGTGCTTCGCTCTGCGCTAAGTCCACGCAACTTATGACGGAGCAGTTTAAAGCTGTGCGGGCGTGGTGGAATTGGCAGACACGCCAGATTTAGGTTCTGGTGACGCAAGTCGTGGGGGTTCAAGTCCCTCCGCCCGTACCAACATTATTGTTGGTAGCTCCGTCTGATCCGCAGCAGCCTTTCGGCACGATGCGGGATTTTTTATTTGTACCGAAAGGAAGGCCTGGCCAATGCAGGTTACTGAGACTCTTTCCGAAGGGTTGAAACGTGGTTTCACCGTTACGATCCCTGCAGCAGATATCGCAGCAAAACAGGATGCGCGCCTTAAAGAAGTAGCAGGAAATCTGAAGCTTCCCGGTTTCCGTCCAGGGAAAGTGCCTCTCACTCTTGCAAAGCAGCGCTATGGCGAATCTGTTCGCAGCGAAGTTCTGGAGCAGGTTGTTTCAGATACGCTGAAAACAGTTTTTGAAGAGCGTGGTCTGCGCCCGAGCGGTCAGCCTAAAGTTGATCTGGTTTCAGGCCAGGAAGCAGGGCAGGACGTATCATTCACTGTTGAAGCTGAAATTCTGCCGGAAATAGCAGATCCTGACCTGTCAGGTGTTGAGCTTACCCGCCTCAAAGCAGCTGTCAGCGATAAAGCTGTTGACGATGTTCTGAATGATATTGCTAAAAATCAGCGCAGCTTCGAAGTGATTGAAGAAGATCGTCCGGCTGAAACCGGTGATGTCGTGACTGTTGACTTCGAAGGTAAGGACAATGGTGTTCCTTTCGAAGGTGGTACAGCTCAGGATGTTAATGTTGAAATTGGTGGCCAGGGCTTTATCCCCGGCTTTGCTGAGCAGATTGCCGGTATAAAAGCTGGTGAAGAGAAAGTGATCACGGTTACTTTCCCGGCTGATTACGGTGCAGCTGAGCTGGCTGGCAAAGAAGTCACATTCGACATCAAAGCTAAAGCTCTGAAAAAACCTGTTGCTGCAGCTCTTGACGATGAGCTGGCAAAGAAAGTTGGCCTCGGTAGCCTTGAAGAGCTGCGCAGCATGGTGCGTCAGCAGCTTGAAGGCGAATATGACCGCGTGTCACGTCTGCGCATTAAACGTGATCTGCTTGATGTTCTGGCCGAAAAAGCTGACTTCTCAGCGCCGGAAAGCATGATCGATGCAGAATTTGAGCAGATCTGGCAGCGTGTTGAAGCTGACAAAAAAGCTGGTCAGCTTGATGACGAAGACAAAGAAAAAGACGAAGACACCCTGCGTGCTGATTACCGTAAGATCGCAGAACGTCGTGTGAAGCTGGGTCTGTGGCTGGCTGAAATTGGTCGCAGAAACACGATCAGCATCACTCAGGAAGAAATGAACCGTGCGCTGCAGGCAGAAATGGCCCGCTACCCCGGTCAGGAACAGCAGGTTCTGCAGTTCTTCCAGAGTAATCCACAGGCGATTGAAACGATCCGTGGGCCGATTTTCGAAAATAAAGTTATCGATTATCTGCTGGAGCTGGCTAAGGTGGAAGACAAAGAAGTCTCTCCTGAAGAGCTGGCGGAAAACCCGGAAGCCAGCATTTAATGCCTTCCAGTCCCGTCAGAAAATTCTGACGGGACATTTTTTTGTGCCTCTTTTTCCGTTCCGGGGTAGCATATTGCTGCATTTTCTCTATCTTTAGTCTGGAGTGCCTGAGCTGCTCCTTCCTGCACTATGTGTGAGGGATAAGGCTTGAGCAGGTTTTTTACGGGAATGATTGATATGAGGGATACTAATCCCGTTGAGATTTTTAGTAATGCTCTAGTACCCATGGTGGTTGAGCAGACATCTCGGGGTGAACGGGCTTTCGATATTTATTCCCGTCTGCTTCAGGAGCGGATTATTTTTCTGACAGGCCCTGTTTACGATCAGGTTGCGTCTGTTATTTCTGCTCAGCTTCTCTATCTTGAGAGTGTAAACCCGACAAAAGAGATTTCTTTTTACATCAACAGTCCGGGTGGCGTTGTGTCGGCTGGTCTTGCGATTTATGACACGATGCAATATATCCGCAGCCCTGTCAGCACAGTGTGTATTGGTCAGGCAGCCTCTATGGGGTCTCTGCTCCTGGCTGGTGGCGAGAAAGGTCGTCGCTTTATTCTGCCTAATGCACGCGTCATGGTGCACCAGCCATCAGGTGGTGCGCAGGGGCAGGCCAGTGATATTGAAATTCAGGCAAAAGAGATTCTGATTATTCGTCAGCGTCTGAACGAAATTTATCGCGAGCATACCGGGCAGTCTCTCGAGGATATTGAGAATAAACTTGAGCGTGACAGCTATATGTCTGCAGAGGAAGCGCGTAGCTTTGGTATAGTTGATAAAGTTATCAGCCATCATAAAGCAACGGAACAGACAGCGGGGAAGGATAAAAATCATCCTTAACCTGGTTTATAAAGTTATTTTCAGCACTGCAGGGGCAGTCTCTGCTTCGCGCGGTGCTGATAAGATGAACAAGGCGACCTGCGGTTTTCTGGGGTCCTGGATGATCGAGGGAGTGCACTCATGAACGCGAAAACAGGCGATTCCAAGAATACATTGTACTGCTCATTCTGCGGCAAGTCGCAGCATGAGGTCAGAAAATTAATTGCAGGTCCAACCGTTTTTATCTGTGATGAATGTGTCGAGCTTTGCATGGATATTATCCGTGAAGAGCATAAGACATCTCAGGTCAGCTCACGTGAGGGTGTTCCTACCCCCAAAGAGATCTGTAAAATCCTGGACGATTATGTCATTGGTCAGTTCCAGGCAAAAAAAGTTCTCTCAGTAGCTGTACATAATCATTACAAACGTCTGACCCAGGTTGCTAAAAGCGGCGAAGTTGAGATTGCAAAATCTAACATTCTGCTGATCGGCCCTACAGGTTCAGGTAAGACGCTTCTTGCTCAGACACTCGCCCGCATTCTTGATGTGCCCTTCACAATGGCAGATGCGACGACTCTGACCGAGGCCGGATATGTTGGTGAAGATGTTGAGAACATTATTCTCAAACTTCTTCAGGCAGCCGATTATAATGTTGAGCGTGCTCAGCGCGGTATCGTCTATATTGACGAAATTGATAAAATTTCCCGCAAATCAGATAACCCGTCTATCACACGCGATGTGAGTGGTGAGGGTGTTCAGCAGGCTCTGCTGAAGCTGATGGAAGGCACAGTTGCTTCTGTTCCCCCTCAGGGTGGGCGTAAGCATCCGCAGCAGGAATTCCTTCAGGTTGATACGACCAACATGCTCTTTATCTGTGGCGGTGCGTTCGCCGGACTGGATAAAATTATCTCAGCACGAGGTAAGGGTGTTGGTATGGGTTTCGGAGCAGATGTTACCTCTGTTGACGAGCGTAAAACCGGCGAGATTTTGCAGGATGTAGAGCCTGAAGATCTGATGAAGTTTGGTCTTATTCCTGAATTTATTGGTCGTTTGCCTGTGCTGGCAACGCTTGGTGATCTCGATGAGGCAGCTCTTATCAGTATCCTGACTGCGCCTAAAAACGCGCTTGTGAAGCAGTATCAGCGTCTGTTCCAGATGGAAAATGTTGATCTGGTTTTCACGGATGATGCTCTGAAAGTCATTGCAGACCGGGCCATTAAACGTCAGACAGGCGCCAGAGGGCTGCGCTCTATTATGGAGAGCATTCTGATGTCGACGATGTTTGATCTTCCTGGGATGTCAGATATTCAGGAAGTTGTTGTGAACCATGATGTTGCTGATGAGAAGACACCACCGGTTTATGTTTATGGTAAAAAAGACGACGTTTCTGCAGAACAGTCAGCCTGAAGCGATATTTTTAGAAAAAAAATCCCGGTCTGACCTTTAAATCCATTGTTAAGTGCGGTGTTTGCTACAATATGTAGCAAACACAAGAAGGGGGCTTTATGGCCCTCGCAGACCACAGGGGTATGCCGCCAGGCGGGTGCCAGGTCTGGATCGTCCTTGAAGGAGGTCATGGTTATGGCAGAAGAAAAAAAAACGACTGTAAAACGCAAGAAAAAAGCGCCGGCTGAAAATAAAGAACTTACAACGGTTGCTGTTGAAGTGGGTTCTGTTTCTGAAGCTCAGGGTGCGAATCGTATCGCTGTTCTGCCTTTACGTGACATTGTCGTTTTCCCTCATATGATAGTGCCTTTATTTGTAGGGCGGGAAAAATCGGTTAAAGCGCTTGAGTCTGTTACACGTGAAGATCGTCAGATCCTTCTTGTGGCACAAAAGGATGCAGCGCTTGATGACCCGGGCGCTGATGATATTTATCGCTTTGGTACAGTTTCCACTATTCTGCAGCTTCTCAAGCTGCCTGACGGCACAGTTAAAGTCCTGGTAGAGGGTGTGCGCCGTGCCAGAATAGAACATCTGCACGAAGTTGAAGGCCATTTTGAAGCAGATATTCAGGATGTTGCCGGCAGTCAGGATGTGAGTTCAGAAGCTGAGGCGCTGGGACGTACAATTGTTTCTCAGTTTGAAGAATATATTAAACTGAACAAGAAAGTTGCCTCTGAGGTTCTGGTTTCCCTGGGGCAGATTACAGATTTATCTCGTCTTGTTGATACAGTTGCCAGCCACCTTAATCTCAAGATTTTTGAAAAGCAGGAAATTCTTGAGACGCCGTCTGTTGTTGAGCAGATGGAAAAAGTACTTGCTCACATTGAAGCTGAAATTGGTGTTCTCCAGGTTGAGAAGAAAATTCGCAACCGTGTTAAACGCCAGATGGAGAAAACACAGCGTGAGTATTATCTGAATGAGCAGCTTAAAGCCATTCAGAAGGAGCTCGGTGAAGGCGAGGACGGCAAAGATGAGCTGACTGAGATTGAAGAACGTATAGCAAAAACCCGGCTTTCGAAAGAGGCCCGTGATAAAGCTATTGCTGAGCTTAAAAAATTCCGTGGCATGAGTGCCATGTCAGCAGAGTCGACTGTTGTCAGAAATTATCTTGACTGGCTTTTAGGTATCCCCTGGAAAAAACGTAGTAAAATTCGTCATGACCTGGGTGAAGCGGAAAAAGTCCTCAGTGATGGTCATTATGCCCTCGATAAAGTGAAAGAGCGTATTCTTGAGTATCTGGCAGTGCAGAGTCGCTCTCAGAAATTAAAGGGTCCGATTCTTTGTCTTGTTGGCCCCCCGGGTGTTGGTAAAACAACTCTTGCCCGGTCGATTGCGAAAGCCACAGGTCGTCAGTACGTCCGGATGTCTCTTGGCGGGGTGAGGGATGAAGCAGAGATACGCGGTCATCGTCGTACCTATATAGGCTCAATGCCGGGTAAAATTATCCAGGGTATGAAGAAAGCTAAAGTCTCTAATCCGCTCTTTCTGCTGGATGAAATTGACAAGCTTGGCGCTGACTGGCGTGGTGACCCGGCCTCTGCTTTGCTTGAGGTGCTTGATCCTGAACAGAATAGCTCATTTGCCGATCATTACCTTGAAGTTGAGTATGACCTGTCTGACGTAATGTTTGTGACGACAGCGAACAGCCTTAACATGCCGCAGCCGTTGCTGGACCGTATGGAGATCATTCGTCTGTCAGGTTACACTGAGGATGAAAAGCTTGAAATATGCCGCCGTCATCTTCTGGCAAAGCAGGCTGAAGCTCATAACCTTAAAACTGAAGAGTGGTCAGTTACCGACGGGGCTTTGCGTGACCTGATTCGTTATTATACGCGTGAGGCAGGTGTCAGAAATCTTGAGCGTGAGATTGCGAATCTTGCGCGTAAAGTCGTCAAGGAAATCGTGACTGGTAAAGTCACGAAGATGGACATCACCGAAGAGAATCTGGAAAAACTCGCAGGTGTTAAACGCTTCCGCTACGGCGAGACCGAAGACGAAGATATGGTCGGTATGGTAACCGGGTTGGCATGGACTGAAGTCGGTGGTGAGATACTTACTATTGAAAGTGTTATGACCCCAGGTAAGGGCGGTGTTGTTGAAACGGGTAAACTCGGTGATGTTATGAAGGAGAGTGTATCTGCGGCATTTTCTTTCGTAAAAAGCCGTGCTCCGGCCTATGGTATTCTGCCAACACTCTTTGAAAAGCGTAATTTCCACGTCCATGTGCCTGAAGGCGCAACACCAAAAGATGGGCCATCTGCCGGTATTGCGATGGTGACATCCTTTGTTAGTGTCATGACAGGCATTCCTGTGCGTCGTGATGTGGCTATGACGGGCGAAATTACTCTGCGTGGTCGTGTTCTTGCTATTGGCGGGCTTAAAGAGAAGCTTCTGGCCGCGGTCAGATCCGGGATCAGACTTGTCTTTATTCCTAAAGACAATGAAAAAGATCTCGTGGAAATACCATCTTCTATCAAGGATGCGCTGAAGATTGTTCCTGTCGCACATGTTGATGAAGTTCTGGCTCTGGCATTGACACATAAGCTCAAGCCGATTGAATGGGAAGATGTTGCAGAGTCTGTTCTGGAGTCAAAACAAAATGCGGCTGCGGTTACTTTGCCGCATTGAGAGGAAAATGCCAGATAAATCCAAAAGTTTTTATTTGGTGAGTTGACGTAAAGAAAAACAGCGGCATAGTGCGACCGGGAGACGACGTGGTAACGGGTATTAGGTATCACGTCGGCAACTTAATTTTTTGGAGAAAGGCGTAAAATGGATAAGCCGCTCAATAAGCAAGAACTCGTTGCAGCAGTAGCTGACGAAGTCGCTCTGCCAAAGGCTAAAGCTGGAGAAGTGGTTGACGCCGTGTTCGGTGCTATCGAGAAAGCTCTTTCTCGCAAACAGGAAGTGCGTCTGGTTGGCTTCGGTACGTTTGTAACAGCAAACCGTAAAGCTGCTAAAGGGCGTAATCCTCGCACAGGTGAGGAAATTGACATTCCGGCTTCTACTTCTGTCCGTTTCAAACCGGGCAAAGCACTTAAAGACGCCGTAAGCTAATTTTTTAAAAAAATAGCTTTTAACGGGTGGTAATTCCTAAAAAAGGGGTTGCCACCCGTTTTTGTTTGTGAGATATGAGCGGCGGGCGATTAGCTCAGCGGTAGAGCGTCTCGTTTACACCGAGATGGCCGGGGGTTCGATCCCCTCATCGCCCACCATTCACAGTTTTCTGTGAGTACTAAAAACATCTGATATTGTTGTTCAAAATAAGTAACAATATCAGATGTTTTTTTTTATTCATTTTCTCTTCACAAGAAATTTCCCTGTAATCATGCATTGAGGCATGGTCGTTCGCGCGCGTTGGGAGTAGTCTGCATTTAACAGTTCGTTGTTTATTGATTTATCAGGAAGCAGGAGTGACTAATGCAGTCTGTTCTGGGTAGTTATGCCCCAATTCTTATATTTGGTGCGCTTGCTATTGTTATTTCTGCTGCAATGCTTGGTATGGCACTGTTTAGTGGGCATCAAAAGCCTTACCCTGAAAAAACAACGGCTTATGAATGTGGCTTTGAGGCATTTGATGATGCGCGCCGTCGCTTTGATGTGCGTTTTTATCTTGTGGCCATTCTTTTCATAATTTTCGACCTGGAAGTGGCATTTCTC
Organism: Acetobacter sp. DmW_043; assembly: GCF_002153485.1. NCBI lineage: Bacteria > Pseudomonadati > Pseudomonadota > Alphaproteobacteria > Acetobacterales > Acetobacteraceae > Acetobacter > Acetobacter sp. DmW_043. Next base: position 160,715 of record NZ_JOMN01000027.1, read on the forward strand.
TTCCCCTGGGCAGTGAGTCTGTCGCGTATTGGTTATTTTGGTTTCTTTTCAATGCTGGGGTTTCTCAGCGTACTTGGTATTGGTTTCCTTTATGAGTGGCGCAAAGGCGCGCTGGACTGGGACTGAAGGGGGCGCCTATGTCTGACAATCCGCAGGAAGATACAATTCTCTGGAATCGTGAGGCTCTGCCTCCGGGTAAAGAGCAGGACGCCGTTGTGCGTGGTATTACCGGTGCTATTGCTGAAAAGGGGTTTGTCGTTGCAAACCTTGATAAACTGGTAAACTGGGGGCGTACTGGCAGTTTGTGGCCTATGTCTTTTGGTCTGGCATGCTGTGCGGTTGAAATGATTCACGCATATATGCCAAGGTATGACCTGGACAGAATGGGTGTTATTCCCCGTGGTTCGCCGCGTCAGTCTGATGTGATGATCGTTGCCGGTACGCTGACCAATAAAATGGCACCGGTTTTGCGTCGCCTTTATGACCAGATGGCAGAGCCGCGCTGGGTTATCTCCATGGGTTCGTGTGCAAATGGTGGCGGTTATTACCACTATTCTTATTCAGTCGTGCGTGGGTGTGATCGCATAGTGCCGGTTGACGTTTATGTCCCTGGCTGCCCCCCGACAGCAGAAGCGCTGGTTTACGGCATCATGCTTTTGCAGAAAAAAATTCGCCGTACAGGAACGATTCTCCGTGGGTGATATTGTTGTAAATCCTGAGGCTGAGGCCCTCCAGGGGCAAATTGGTGCCATGGCTTTTACGCTGGCGACCTCTGTTCCTGGTATCTATTCTGCTGCCGTTGAAAACGGTGAGCTGGTTGTTCGTACGAATCGCGAAACTTTTTTGCCGCTGATGACCTTTCTGCGCGACGACTCTGCTTATCGTTTTGAGCAGCTCATGGATTTATGCGGTGTTGACTTTCCCGCACGCGCTGAGCGCTTTGACGTGGTCTATAACCTCCTGTCTGTTTCGTACAATCGTCGTATTCGCGTCATTATTACGACAGATGAAGTGACACCCGTTCCTTCAGTGCATCAGCTCTGGCCAGTTGCTACGTGGTGGGAGCGTGAGTGCTATGACATGTTCGGGGTTCTGTTTTCCGGTCAGCCCGATATGCGTCGTATTTTGACTGATGATGGCTTCGAGCATTTCCCTTTGCGTAAAGACTTTCCGCTGACGGGGTATGAAGAGGTGCGTTACGATATTGAAACGCGACAGGTTGTTAAGGAACCTGTCTCTCTGACGCAGGATTTCCGTGACTTTGATTTCGTTTCTCCCTGGGAGGGAATGCTGACTCTGCCTGGTGATGAAAAGGCTCATGAAGTCAGGCTGGGTATGAAGAGGGCTCGCGGATGACAGAGCACAATAAAACAGACGGTCTGGCACCGGGCGATGTTCTGGTTAAAAATGACATCCCCGAAATGCTGATTTCTGATACTGCAGCGAAAACGGCAGAGCTGAGAACAATAGAGTTTGACTCGCACAAGCTGAATTTTGGTCCTCAGCATCCTTCTGCGCATGGTGTGCTGCGTCTTATTCTCGATATGGACGGGGAGCTTGTGCGTCGTGCTGACCCGCATATCGGTCTGCTGCATCGCGGCACAGAAAAGCTGATCGAATATAAAACCTATCAGAAAGCGCTGCCTTATTTTGACCGCCTTGATTACGCCTCGCCTATGTGTGAAGAGCAGGCTTTCGCACTGGCTACAGAGAAGCTTCTTGGTATAGAAGCGCCCGATCGTGCAAAATGGCTTCGGGTTATTTTCGCCGAGATTACGCGCGTTCTGAACCATATTCTCAATATTACAGCTATGGGTCTCGACTGCGGTGCGGTAACGCCTGCGCTGTGGGGCTATGAAGAGCGTGAGAAGCTGCTTGAATTTTATGAGGCAGCTTCAGGTGCGCGTTTCCATGCGAACTATTTTCGTCCCGGTGGTGTGGCCCGCGATATTCCTCAGGAGCTTGAAGATCGCATCGGTAACTGGACACAGGAATTCCCGGCCTGGATTGATGAGCTGGAAGGTCTGCTGACCGAAAACCGAATCTGGAAACAGCGTACTGTCGGTATCGGTATTTTTACTTCTGAGCAGGCTCTGGCATGGGGCTTTAGTGGTCCGTGTCTGCGTGCTTCAGGTGTGCCCTGGGACCTTCGTCGCAGCCAGCCCTATGACAATTATCATAAAGTATCTTTTAAGGTTCCTGTTACACGACAGGGTGACTGCTATGACCGTTACCTCGTGCGCATTCAGGAAATGCGTGAGAGTGTAAAAATTATCGAGCAGGGCCTTGCTCAGATGAAAGCCGGACCTGTGAAAATACAGGACCCCAAGTTTGCACCGCCACCCCGCGCCGAAATGAAGCGCTCGATGGAAGCACTGATTCATCACTTTAAATTATATAGTGAGGGTTATCATGTGCCTCCGGGCGCTACTTATACTGCGGTAGAGAGCCCCAAGGGCGAGTTTGGTGTTTACCTGGTCGCTGACGGTTCAAACCGTCCTTATCGTTGCAAGATACGCCCCACAGGTTTTGCGCATTTGCAGGCGCTGGATGAATTATCCAGGCGGTCGATGCTGGCCGATATGGTGGCGGTTCTTGGTTCTTTAGATCTTGTTTTTGGAGAGGTTGATCGTTGAAGATGGCCTGGACCCCGGCAGAACAACCTGACAGTTTTGAGTTTGACGATATTTCTGAAAAAGAAATTGCTAAAATACTGTCGAAATACCCTGAAGAACGTAAAGCCAGCGGTACGCTTCCTCTCCTTTACATTGTGCAGGATCAGCTGAAGCGTGAGACAGGCCATGCCTGGATCCCGCTTGTGGCGATGGATCTGATTGCGGCACGGCTGGCGGTACCATCTGTCAGAGTGTACGAAGTCGCTTCTTTTTACACGATGTTTAATACTAAGCCTGTAGGTAAATATCATCTGCAGATCTGTACCACGACATCGTGCTGGCTGCGCGGATCAGATGATGTTGTGGCAGCCTGTAAAAAAGCAGCCGGCGTTAAAGAGTTTGGTGAAACCAGTGAAGACGGGCTGTTCACATTATCGCATGTTGAGTGCCTTGGGGCCTGTGCAAATGCCCCCATTCTTCAGGTTAATGACGATTATTACGAAGATATGAATGGTCCCAGGACAGAAGCCGTGATTGATGCATTGCGTGCAGGTGAAGATCCTGCCCCTGGCCCATCTACGGGCAGATTAAGTTCTGCGCCTGAAGGCGGCAGGAAAACTTTGCTTGAAGAAACGTCACCCAGATCTTCAGGTGAGTAGCAGGAGAGCCGGTATGTTGCAGGACGAAAATCGTATTTTTACGAATCTTTACGGGCAGAATGACTGGAAACTCGCCGGGGCGCGGGCAAGGGGTGACTGGCATGACACGGCCTCTATCCTGTCCCGGGGATCTGAGGCGATTATTGCTGAAATGAAGGCTTCGGGCCTTCGTGGTCGCGGCGGAGCAGGATTCTCGACCGGTATGAAATGGTCTTTCATGCCAAAGAATTTTGATGGTCGTCCGCACTATCTGGTCATTAATGGCGATGAATCTGAACCAGGGACCTGTAAAGACCGTGAGATTATGCGGCATGAGCCACATAAACTTATAGAAAGTGCGCTGATAGCGTCATTCGCCCTGAATGCACATGCGGCTTATATTTATATTCGTGGTGAGTTTTATCAGGAAGCGCAGCATCTGCAGGCGGCCGTTGATGAAGCTTATGAAGCTGGTCTGCTCGGTAAAAATGCTGCCGGAACCGGCTGGGATTTTGACTTCTATATTCATCGTGGTGCAGGCGCTTATATCTGCGGTGAAGAGACTGCTCTGCTTGAGAGCCTTGAGGGTAAAAAAGGCCAGCCTCGTATGAAGCCGCCTTTCCCTGCCGGCGCAGGCTTATATGGCTGTCCGACTACAGTGAATAATGTTGAAAGTATTGCTGTCGCATCAACCATTCTGCGACGGGGTGCATCCTGGTTTTCAGCACTTGGCAGGCCTAATAATGCAGGCACCAAGCTTATGGCGATTTCGGGGCATGTGAATACACCATGCGTTTTCGAAGAAGAGCTGGGTGTACCGCTTAAAGAGATTATAGAAAAACATGGCGGTGGCGTCAGGGGCGGCTGGGACAATCTGCTGGCGGTTATACCCGGCGGCTGCTCTGTGCCAATGTTGCCTAAGTCTGTCTGTGAAACAGTGCTGATGGATTACGATAGTCTGCGTGCTGTGGGTTCGGGGCTGGGCACCGCGTGTATGATCGTTATGGATCGTTCTACTGATATTATTGAAGCTATTGCACGCTTTTCCCGCTTTTTTAAGCATGAAAGCTGCGGTCAGTGTACGCCCTGCCGTGAAGGAACCGGCTGGATGATGCGTATGATGGACCGTATGGTTCAGGGGCGTGCCGAGATTGAAGAAATTGATCTTCTTGAGCAGGTAACACGACAGATCGAGGGGCACACAATCTGTGCTCTGGGTGATGCCGCAGCCTGGCCTGTTCAGGGGCTGATCCGGCATTTTCGTCCGGAGATGGAAGCGCGTATCCAGCAGTATAAGGCTGCACATGGTGGTTCAGGGCTGGTTCAGGTTCCTGCCTCCGATGTGCTGCCGGCAGTAGCGGAGTAAAGGGCATGGTAAAAGTCCTTGTTGATGGCACCCCGGTCGATGTGCCGGCGGGTTCAAGTGCCCTTCAGGCCTGTGAAGCTGCGGGGAAAGAAATCCCCCGTTTTTGCTATCATGAGCGTCTGTCGGTAGCTGGTAACTGTCGCATGTGTCTGGTGCAGGTTGTCCGTGCACCTAAGCTGGTTGCCTCATGTGGTTTCCCGGTTGCTGAAGGGATGCAGATTCTTACTGACACTGATGTTGTCAGACGGGCGCGCCGTGCCGTTATGGAATTCTTGCTGATTAACCATCCTCTTGATTGCCCTATCTGTGATCAGGGCGGTGAGTGTGACCTGCAGGACCAGGCCTATGGTTATGGCTCGGGTGTGTCACGGTATCAGGAGGCCAAGCGCGCTGTAACAGATAAAGAACTCGGGCCTCTGGTTAAGACGGTAATGACGCGCTGCATTCAGTGCTCACGCTGCGTGCGCTTTTCAACCGAAGTGGCTGGCACGCCTGAGCTTGGCATCGTTTCGCGCGGTGAAAATGCAGAAGTTACGACTTATGTCGAAAAGGCACTGACATCCGAGCTGTCAGGTAATCTGATTGATATATGTCCGGTCGGTGCACTAACGGCAAAACCAACGGCGTTTCGTGCGCGTTCATGGGAATACAAAAAAACCGATAGCATTGATGTGATGGATGCTGTGGGTACGAATATTCAGATCCAGGCCCGGGGCGCTGAAGTTATGCGCATTGTGCCTCGTATTAATGACGAGGTGAATGAAGAGTGGCTTTCAGATAAAGGGCGTTTTTCGGTTGATGGCCTGAAGAAAAGGCGCCTTGACCACCCATGGGTGCGTGTGCACGGCAAGCTGCATAAGGCAAGCTGGCAGGATACCCTGGTTTCGATGGCGCGTCGTTTTGAAGGCGTTTCCGGTGATCGTATCGGTGCAATAGCAGGTGATCTGTGTGATGTTGAAAGCCTGTGCGCTCTGAAAGACCTGATGACGGCTCTGGGTTCCTCTCATACAGACTGCCGGCAGGACGGTGCCTGGTATGATATGCGCAGCCGCAGCGGGTATCTGTTTAACAGCGGTATCACCGGTATTGATGAGGCAGATGCTCTTCTGCTGATTGGCAGCATACCCCGTCACGAGGCTCCTGTACTTAATGCCCGTATTCGCAAGCAGTATTTGCATAAAGGACGTGGTGGTTTCCCTGTTGCCAGTATTGGTGCATTGCCTGTCGACCTGACCTATAATGTCGATGTACTGGGGGAGGGGCCGGAAGTCCTGACCCGGCTGCTTGATGGTTCAGAGGCTTTTGCCGAGGTTTTGAAAACAGCAAAGCGCCCTATGATTATTCTGGGGCATGGGGCACTAACCCGTCCGGATGCGCAGACTATTTATGAAGCCACCCTGCAACTGGCACATCAGACCGGTGTGATTACTCAGGACTGGAACGGGCTGAATATTCTGCATACAGCAGCGTCTCGTGTGGGTGCGCTTGATATCGGGTTTGTTCCTGGTAGCCGAGGTTTTGCTGTTACGAATATGCTCCGTGGCGGAGTTGAAATTCTGTGGCTCCTGGGGGCAGATGATTTCCCACTTGATAAGATCAGCAAAGATACGTTTGTGATTTATCAGGGGCATCACGGTGATGCTGCTGCGGCAAGGGCCGATATTATTCTGCCCGGTGCAGCTTATACCGAAAAATCAGGGACTTATGTTAATACGGCGGGCGAGGTGCAGCGTGCCCTGCGGGCTGTATTCCCTCCAGGTCAGGCCAGAGAAGACTGGCAGATTATCAGAGCTTTCTCAGAAGTTGCCGGGCATCCTTTGCCTTATGATTCTGTTGAAGCTCTGAGGGCGCGTATGGCCGAAGTTAATCCGGTCTTTTCGAACGCCGGTAATGAAATTGCTCCCGCACCGCAATCGGTGACAGACAGCAGTGTTTCAAAAGGTACGGCAGAGTTCAATAATGCTCGTATCCGTCCGGTTATTGATGATTATTACCAGACAAACTCTATCAGCCGGGCCAGCCTGACAATGGCAGAATGTTCTCGCGTGTATGGTCCCATGCGCGCTGTAGCAGCGGAGTAAGAGACTGATGGCGCACTTCTTTTATCAAACGCTTGTCGGTCAGATTATTCTTATGGTGCTCGAGACCCTTGCTGTTCTCGTCCCTTTGCTGATCGGCGTTGCTTACCTTACCCTTATGGAACGTAAGGTAATGGCTGCGATGCAGCGTCGTCGCGGCCCAAACGTTAATGGTTTGTTCGGTTTGCTGCAGGCGTTTGCTGATGCGATTAAAATGATCGTGAAAGAAACGGTCATTCCCGCAGGTGCTAACCGTATTTTGTTTCTGTTTGCACCATTTCTGGCGTTTGCCCTGGCTATGCTGGCGTGGGCTGTTATCCCTACAGGTAATGGTCTGGCTGTTGCAAATATTAATGTCGGAATTCTCTACCTGCTGGCTGTGTCATCGCTGGGTGTTTACGGTATTCTTATCGCAGGCTGGGCTTCAAACTCGAAATACGCCTTTATGGGGTCTATGCGAGCCGCGGCACAGATGGTTTCTTACGAGGTGTCCATCGGGCTGATTATTGTGTCAGTTCTGCTGGCCGTGGGCAGCCTGAACCTGAATGATATTGTGCTGGCTCAGCGGCATATCTGGTTCTGTCTGCCAATGTTCCCGGTATTCATTATTTTCTTTATTTCAGCACTGGCCGAAACGGGGCGTGCACCATTTGACCTGCCCGAAGGTGAAAGTGAACTGGTTGCCGGGTTCTTCGTTGAGTATTCTTCTCTGGCTTTCGGTCTCTTCTTCCTTGGTGAATACGCCAACATGATTCTGATGTCGGCTCTGGTTAGTATTCTTTTTCTCGGGGGGTGGCTGCCACCTATTGGCGTCTTTCCTTTTACGCTGGTGCCAGGGCCGCTGTGGCTGATTGCTAAAATTCTTTTCTGTCTGTTTGTTTTCATCTGGGTGCGCGCAACGTTCCCGCGTTTTCGTTACGATCAGCTTATGCGTCTCGGGTGGAAAGTGTTTTTGCCATTCAGTCTGATCTGGATGATTGGAACAGCAGCTTTTCTGATGGTGACTGGGCTTCTCCCTCAGGGTGGAGGTATGAACTGATGAGTACATTAAGCCGAAATATCCGCTCCTTTCTGCTGACTGAAATTGTCGCTGGTATGGCATCAACATTTAAAATGATGTTTCAGCCAAAGGTGACCCTTAACTACCCTTACGAGAAGGGGCCACTGTCAGTTCGCTTTCGTGGTGAGCATGCGCTGCGCCGTTATGCTAACGGAGAAGAGCGCTGCATTGCCTGCAAGCTTTGTGAAGCGACATGCCCGGCTGAGGCGATTACCATCGAAGCTGAAGAGCGTGATGACGGGTCACGGCGTACCACCCGGTATGACATTGATATGACCAAGTGCATTTATTGCGGCTTGTGTGAAGAAGCCTGCCCGGTAGATGCGATTGTTGAGGGGCCAAACTACGAGTTTGCGACCGAAACTCGTGAAGAATTATTCTACGACAAAGATAAGTTGCTTTCGAATGGCGATCGGTGGGAAGCCCTGCTGGCCCGCCGCCTTGAGCTCGATGCCCCGTATCGTTGAAGGGATGCTTGTCATGATCCGGCAGGAGAACGCCTGATGTTACCGCAGCTTGTATTTTATTTATTTTCAACAGTTCTGCTGATTTCAGCCGTGATGGTGATTAGTGCCCGTAACCCGGTGCACTCAGTTCTGTTCCTTATCGTAGCATTTTTTAATGCTGCAGGATTGTTTCTGGTGGCCGGAGCTGAGTTTCTCGCGATGCTGCTGGTAATCGTTTACGTCGGTGCTGTTGCTGTTCTTTTCCTGTTTGTCGTGATGATGCTTGATATTGACTTCACGAAACTGCGTGAAGGTCTCCAGCAACATGCTGCGATTGGCGTATGCTTTGGCGTGGTTCTTTTTGCCGAGCTTCTTGTCGCTGTTGGCAACTGGCATATGTCATCAGTGAGCGTAACCCGTTTGTCGGGAGCCCCCGGTCAGACGAACACCGCTGCACTGGGTGACCTTATTTATACGCACTACATCCTTCTTTTTCAGGGATGTGGCCTGATTTTGCTGGTGGCAATGATTGGCGCAATTGTGCTGACGCTCCGTCCGGTTGGTTCAGGTCGTCGTCAGATCATTGATAAACAGCATGCGCGTGTGCCCTCAGAAACACTTGAGATGATTGATGCTCCGCTGGGCGTGGGCGTCATCAGTCAGGGCGGTTTTCTGCGTCCGCACACCTCATATCATGAAACATCTGTCCCTGACTCTTATGCATCTGGCGGGCAGATCGAGGCCGATAAGAAGGAGAAAGATGTATGACCCCGGCAATCGCCTCCGTCGGACTCACACCCTACCTGGTCGTCAGTGCCGCGTTACTGGTGCTTGGAGTGTTTGGCATTTTTCTTAACAGAAAAAATGTAATCATTATCCTGATGTCTATGGAGCTGATCCTTCTCTCCGCAAATTTAAATTTTGTGGCGTTTTCGTCGGCTCATAACGATTTATCAGGTCAGATTATGGTGTTGTTTGTCCTTACCATTGCTGCTGCTGAAGCTGCAATCGGGCTTGCAATTGTGACCACTTATTTCCGCAACCGTGGTTCTATCCAGGTTGAGGATGTCACTATGATGAAGGGATGAGCGGACATGCAGACCGATCTTCACCTGTTTGCAGCAGCGATTTTTTTACCGCTTGCCGGCTCTGTCGTCGCAGGGCTTGGTGGCCGTCTCTTCGGTGATGTGCTCGCTAAGATTATTACTCTGAGCTGTATGTCTGTTGCAGCTCTGTGCGGTATTGTTACACTTTATGCTAACTGGAGTGCTGGCTTCCCGCTGCATGCGCTCCCGGTTCTTGAGTGGATCAATGCAGGTGGTTTTCATGCCGAGTGGGTTTTAAGAGCCGACACCCTGTCTGTCACAATGACGGCGATGGTTCTTTCCGTTTCTCTGCTCGTGCATTGCTATAGCCTTGGGTATATGAGCCATGAGAGTATGCCGACCTACCGGTTTTTCTCATATTTGTCTCTGTTTACCTTTGCCATGCTTATGCTGGTTTCGTCCAATGATCTGATCCAGCTGTTTTTCGGGTGGGAGGGCGTTGGCCTCGCCAGTTATCTGCTGATCGGATACTGGTACGACAAGCCTTCAGCAACAGCAGCTGCCATCAAAGCCTTTGTAGTAAACCGCGTTGCTGACCTTTTCTTTCTGGTCGGTATCGGCCTGATTTATGTTGTGTTCCACTCCGTTCAGTATGAAGCAATTTTTGCTGCCATACCCGAGATTTCTGGTTCGCATTATCATTTCCTTGGTCACTCCTGGAGCACGACAGAGATCATTGCCCTGCTGCTCTTTATTGGGGCAATGGGTAAATCGGCTCAGCTGTTTCTGCACACATGGCTGCCAGATGCGATGGAAGGGCCGACACCTGTTTCAGCACTGATTCATGCTGCAACCATGGTGACCGCAGGCATTTTTCTGATCGCCCGTATGTCACCCCTGTTTGACTGTGCGCCGTCTGTTCAGAAACTGATTGTTGTGATCGGTGCAACGACCTGCTTCTTTGCCGCAACGGTTGGCATGGTTCAGCCTGATATTAAGCGTGCCATTGCTTATTCAACCTGCTCTCAGCTGGGTTATATGTTTGCCGCGGCGGGTGTTGGTGCTTATCAGATGTCAGTGTTCCATCTGACAACTCATGCTTTCTTTAAAGCGCTTCTGTTCCTTGGTGCAGGTTCGGTTATTCATGCGATGCATGATGAGCAGAATATGTTTCGTATGGGCGGATTGTGGAAAAAGCTGCCGTTAACCTATGTGGTTATGTGGATAGGCAGCCTTGCGCTGGCCGGGGTTTTTCCCTTCGCTGGCTACTGGTCAAAGGATGCTATTCTGGAATCGCTGTGGGCCGCTAATACCTCAGTCGGCCACTATGGTTGGGCGCTGGGTACCATAACAGCATTTCTTACTGCATTTTATAGCTGGAGGCTTTTGTTCCTGGTGTTTCATGGTCGGCCTGCAAATGAGGCCGCCCGTGATGCAGCGCATGAAAGCCCGTTCTCTATGGCTCTGCCCCTGGTACTGCTTGCTACGGGTGCAACAGTTGCCGGTGTGCTTCTCGCCCCGTTCTATATTGGTGTTCATCAGGAGCAGTTCTGGAACGGTGCGATTGTGAACGGCGCTTCTAATAATATCATGGAAGCTTTTGAGCATATCCCGTCATTTATCAGCCTGCTTCCTTCTATTGCAGGGCTGTGCGGTATTGCTCTGGCTTATGTGTTTTATGTGCACTCTCCGGCTATTCCGGCAGCACTGGCTCGGGCAATGGGGCCGCTTTATCGTTTCCTGCTTAATAAATGGTATTTTGATGAGCTTTATGGGTTCATTTTTGTGCGTCCATACAAAGCGATTGCAGGCATTCTGTCGAAGGATGTCGAGTTGGGGGCAGCTGAAGGTCTGCCACGTGACCTGGCAGAACTAACGTCAGATACAGCGGGTCAGGCAGCACGGATGCAGACTGGTTCGGTGGCCATTTACGCTTTTACAATGCTGGCGGGGCTTGTCGTGCTGCTGACCGTCGCTCTGTGTGCATAAGGGGAAGAGGCATGCTGATTAATAATCTTCTCTTGCAGGTTGTTTTGAACGGAGTGCGCTGTGATGCCCCTGAATGATATCAACTGGTCACTGTCTATACCAGAAATAGCACTTGCATTTTCGGGGCTTGTCATTCTTGCCGCTGGTGTTTCGCAAAAGAAGGAGACAGCTTTTTTCCCGTGCTCGATGCTGACTCTTGCTTCTTTTCTGGGGTGTATTTTTCTGGTTATCAATGCGCCTGACGGTTCGGCGTTTTCTGGTACATTTGTGAATGACAGCTTCTCAAAAGCTATGAAGCTGCTCATTCTGGCTTCGGCTATTCTTTCAGTTCTGGTTGCAGTTGGCTACAGAGGCCTGAGCCGGACGGGGGAGAGAAAGCGGACTTTACCGTTTGAGACGCCGGTTCTTATTTTATTCTCAACGCTTGGTGCCATGGTGATGGCGTCTTCCTCTAATCTGATGACATTGTTCGTCGGGCTGGAGCTGTCATCTCTGTCTATTTATATCCTCTGCGCTCTTGAGCGTGAGAATATTTTGTCATCAGAAGCTGGTATGAAATATTTCATACTTGGCTCTCTGGCTTCTGGTCTGCTGCTTTACGGCATGTCGCTGGTTTATGGTTATGCCGGCACAATGAACTATTCCGGTCTGATGAAAACTGTTGATGCCGTTGAGGTTGTTCCAACCGGTCTTACCATTGGTGTCATTTTTATCATTGCTGGTTTGTGCTTTAAGCTCTCTGTTGTGCCTTTCCATATGTGGACACCAGATGCTTACCAGGGTGCACCAACGCCAGTGACAGCCTATATGGCAGGTGCTCCTAAATTTGCAGCTTTTGCTCTGTTCCTTCGTATTATGACCGGACCTTTTGGTCTGGTGGCTCAGCACTGGCAACTGCTGATAGAAGTCGTTGCTGTCTGTTCCATGCTTTATGGCTCACTGGCTGCTATTCCGCAGCAGAACATCAAACGTCTTATGGCATATTCTTCTATCGGTCACATGGGCTATGCGCTTATTGGCCTGGCCGCTGATTCTGCTGAGGGTGTAAGAGCTACTCTGGTTTACCTTGCCGCCTATCTGGTTATGAATGCCGGTGTATTCGGTGTCATCGCCACTATGCGCCGCAGAGGAACAGAGATGACTTCAATTTCTGATCTCGCCGGGCTGGGTAAGAGAAACCCTCTGATGGCTGGTCTGATGGCTATCTTCATGTTCAGCATGGTTGGTGTACCACCTCTGGCTGGCTTCTTTGGCAAGTTTATGGTGTTTGCTGCAGCCTGGCAGGTTGGTCTTTATACCCTGGTTGCTATCGGTGTTGTGTCAAGTATTGTGGGTGCTTATTACTACCTCAATGTCGTCAGAGTTATGTATTTTGAAGCTCCGGCTGAGAAATTTGACCGCTACGCACCGGCTCTGACACTTGTTTCTGGCAGTATGGGGCTGGCCACATTGTTCTTCCTGCTGGTATTGTCACCGATTATGTCAATCGCACAGCAGGCCGCACAGGCTCTGGTAGGGTAAAAAGAGAGTGGAATGAAGCTGGTTTGTCCGCCATGGCGCCTGGAATGTTATGATGAGCTGACTTCAACTTCTGATGTATGTAAGGAGCGCGCCCGGGCAGGGGCCGCTCCTGGTCTGGCTCTGCTGGCCCATCATCAGACAAAAGCCCGCGGCAGCCGTGGCCGCTCGTGGGTGGATGCAGGGCGTAGTCTTGCTCTTTCGGTTTTGCTTGATCCTGCCTCCGTCACATCTGATCTGCAGCTTGGGTGCTGGCCTTTCCTGGCCTCTCTGGCTTTTTATGATGCACTGGCTGATGTTGCACCGGCTGCGCGCGCTGACCTTCTTATTAAATGGCCGAATGATATTCTTCTGGCAGGGAAAAAACTTGGTGGCATTCTGCTCGAATATGAGGGGAGTGCGATGGTCATAGGTTTTGGTGCCAATCTTCATGCTCCTCCGTCTCAGCATGACATTGGCCGGCAGGTTGCCTCACTTGACGGCTATGCAGAGGTCGGTGCTGAAGCACTGGCTGAGGCTTTGTTAAAGCAAATCCATCGCTGGCTTGATGTCTGGGCACAGCAGGGTTTTGCAGTTTTATGTCACGAGTGGCAAAGCAGAGCTCATCCGGTAGGAACTGTGCTGACTGTCAGAAATGAATCATTGAATGAACAGGGCCGGTTTATAGGGCTTGAACCCGACGGGCGTTTGTTACTTGAAACCGGGCAGGGCATAAAAAAAATTGCCGCTGGCGAAGTGCTTCTGCTATCACAGGAGACTGATCGTGTTACTGGTTATTGATGCAGGGAATACCAATGTTGTGTTTGCGGTGTATGACGGCGCAGCATGGCGGGGTAGCTGGCGCATTACGACAAGTTCACAGCGGACTTCTGACGAGTATGCCGTCTGGCTTTTGACGTTATTGAGCATGAGCGGCATTGCCAGAGAGGATATTAACGGGGCAGTTATCGGTACGGTTGTTCCTGCTGCTTTATACCATCTGCGGGCGTTGTGTCGTCAGTGGTTTTCTGTGGAGCCTCTTCTCGCATCTGTAGAGCTCAACTGGGGTATAGAAGTTAAGATGGATACCCCCGAGGAGGTCGGGGTCGACCGTTTGCTCAACAGTCTGGCCGCACATCACTATTATGGCGGCCCCCTGACTGTGATTGATTTTGGTACTGCGACAACATTTGATGTTGTTGATGGTGAAGGTAATTATTGCGGTGGTGTTATCGCTCCTGGTATTAATTTGTCAGTTGAGGCATTGCATAAGGCAGCAGCCCGTCTGCCCCGCATCGGGGTCGGCAGGCCGGTTGGAGAGACGGTTGTAGGGCGGAATACGGTTTCGGCTATGAGGTCAGGCGTGTTCTGGGGGTATCTGGGATTAATTGAGGGGATCGTTGAGAGGATCAGGCGGGAAGTCGGGCAGCCAATGAAAGTGCTCGCGACCGGTGGTCTGGCTCCGCTCTTCTCAGAAGGAACGAAGGTCTTTGACCATGTTGATTCAATGCTGACCCTGAATGGGTTGCGAATATTGGCAGAGCGTAATGCTCTGCCTCGTTTTATCACTGAAAAAGACAGTTTAGCTTAAGGATAACTATACGAATGACAGAACAGAACGGCGATCTGGCCTTTCTGCCATTAGGCGGAACAGGCGAGATTGGCATGAACCTCAATCTTTATCGTCAGGGTGAAACCTGGCTTGCGATAGATTGCGGTATTGGTTTTAGTGGTAATGATACACCTGAAGCAGAAATTCTGGTTCCTGATCCGGTGTTTATTGCCGAACGACGTGACCAGCTTGCAGGTCTGATCATTACTCACGCTCATGAAGATCATATTGGTGCAGTTGCCCATTTATGGCCTTTGCTTGAGTGCCCGGTTTATGTGACGCCTTTTGCAGGTGCTGTTTTGCGCCGCAAACTGGGTGAAGCGCGTATTTTGCAGGATGTACCCATTCACGTCATTCCCTGTGGGGGACGTTTTGAGGTGGGGTCTTTCGATCTTGAATTTATACCGGTCACGCATTCTGTACCTGAGGCTCAGGCTGTTGTGCTGCGTACACCTTCAGGGGTAATCGTTCACACAGGTGACTGGAAGCTTGACCCGACACCTCTGGTTGGCCCGCCAACCGATATCGCCCGCCTGAAAGAGGTGGGTGATGAGGGTGTCCTCGCTCTGGTGTGTGACAGCACTAACGTGATGAGCTCAGGTCCGTCTCAGTCAGAGGCTGAGGTCCGTCGCAGCATGACGTCTCTTATTGCCAGTCTGAAAGGCCGTGTGGCGGTCACCTGCTTTGCGTCAAACGTTGCACGCGTTGAAAGCATTGCCATGGCTGCGCAGGCAGCGGGTCGCACAGTCGTTCTGGTCGGGCGTTCTTTGCGTAACCTTGATGTTGCTGCGCGTGACTGCGGTTATCTTTCCGGTGTGCTGCCTTTCCTGACAGAGCAGGAGGTAAATGACCTGCCTGACGATCAGGTCGTTATGATTATCACAGGCAGTCAGGGTGAGCCGCGTTCAGCTCTTTCTCGTATATCGATGGATGTACACCCCAGTGTGTCACTGGGTGAGGGAGATACGGTTATTTATTCAAGCCGTATGATTCCGGGTAATGAACGCGCGATTATGGCCGTGCAGGATAATCTGTCACGCCGTGGTGTCCGGGTTATTACTGATAAAGAGCATTTTGTGCATGTTTCAGGTCATGCAACAGGTGATGATGTCAGCATGATGTATGACCTGGTGCGGCCACGTTATGCTGTGCCGGTGCATGGTGAGTGGCGGCATCTGACAGCGCATGCTGCTCTGGCTCAGGATAAGAATATTACACCTGTGCTGCTCGAGGACGGGGATGTGCTGCGACTTGCGCCAGAAAAAGTCGAGGTTGTTGATACGGCTCCCAGTGGTCGTCTTGCTCTTGATGGTGGCCGTCTTCTGCCGATGGATGGTGGTGTTCTCGCGGCCCGTCGTAAAATGCTGTTTAACGGTATTATCATTGCCAGTGTGGCGATTGATGACGAGGGGTTTGTTATTGGTGAGCCCAAGGTCAGCGCCCCGGGTCTGCTCGACGCTGATGATCAGGAAAGTGTTCGCGTGTGCGAAGAGTTTGCCAGCGCGATTGATATGATACCTGATGAACTGCGTAATGATGATAAGGCATTTTGTGATGCAGCAAAAACGGCTTTGCGTCGCGCTTTAGGGCGTAAACTGCAAAAGCGTCCGCTTGTTGATGTACATGTTTTACGGGTGTGACAGGCGTTTTCTCCCGCGCATCATCAAAAAAAATAACACCTGGAGGCGAAAGCATCGCTTTACAGGTGTCGCGCCGTAGCGCACAGAGCATTGTAATTTTTTCAGCAGCCTGAAAGGGCTGCTTTGTTCAACAGGGCTGGGTCTTATTATGCGTCTTTCGCGCAGTTTTCTCCCGACATTTAAAGAAAATCCGGCAGAGGCACAGATTGTCTCGCATCGTCTGATGCTCCGTTCGGGTCTTATTCGTCAGACAGCTTCAGGCATTTATGCCTGGCTTCCGGCTGGTTTGAAAATTTTACGTAATATCAGTCAGATCGTACGTGAAGAGCAGGATAGCGTTGGTGCTCAGGAAGTACTGATGCCGACTCTGCAGTCCGCTGATCTGTGGAAACGCTCCGGGCGTTATGATGCTTATGGCCCTGAAATGCTGCGCATTCAGGACCGCCATAAGAGAGATCTACTCTACGGACCGACAAATGAAGAGATGATTACTGATATTTTTGGTCAGATCATTAATTCATATAAAGAGCTGCCTCAGACCCTGTATCATATTCAGTGGAAATTCCGTGATGAGGTCAGGCCACGTTTTGGCGTTATGCGCGGTCGTGAATTTCTGATGAAAGATGCTTACAGCTTTGATCTGAATTATGAGGCTGCCGTTGCCAGCTACCAGCGTATGATGCTGGCTTACCTGCGTACTTTTCAGCGTCTTGGTGTAAGAGCCGTGCCAATGCGCGCTGATACCGGGCCGATCGGCGGTGAACTAAGCCACGAATTCCTTATTCTGGCACCAACGGGTGAGAGCGGTGTTTTCTATGATGCAGCCCTTGAGGGGCAGGACTGGCTTGATACCCCGGTTGATGTGACTGATCCGGCAGCGCTTGAGACATTTTATAAACGTGTCACAACACCTTATGCCGCAACTGACGAGATGCATGATACGACTGCCTGGGAGGAAGTGCCTGAGGAACGCCGTCGTGAAGGACGTGGTGTTGAAGTCGGTCATATTTTCCATTTTGGTAATAAATATACCAAAGCAATGGATGTCAGCGTGGTGGGTGCTGATGGTGAACGTCTTTATCCTGAAATGGGTTCTTATGGTATTGGTGTGTCACGTCTGGTTGGTGCGATTATTGAAGCCAGCCACGACGATAACGGCATTATCTGGCCTGACGCTGTCGCACCGTTTAAAGCTGTTATCATTAACCTGAAAGCGGGTGATGAAACCTGTGACGCGGTATGTGAAGGCATCTATAACAAAAATACAGAAGATTTTCTGTATGATGACACGTCAGACCGTGCAGGTACCAAATTTGCTAATGCTGACCTGATGGGGCACCCGTGGCAGATTATTGTCGGGCCACGCAGCGCGAAAGAAGGACGTGTTGAGCTTAAACGTCGCGCGACGGGCGAGCGTCATGACCTGACGGTTGATGAAGCTCTGTCTCTGGTTCTGGCAGGCGCATAATGTTTGGCCCCTTTGAGCGCGCTGTCGCAGGGCGTTATCTGCGTGCAAGGCGTGGAGAGCGCTTTGTCTCTGTTATCGCTATTTTTTCGCTGATTGGCATCGCGCTCGGGGTGGCGACTCTTATTATTGTTATGGCCGTTATGAACGGCTTTCAGTCTGAGCTGATGGATCGGATTCTCGGGCTGAACGGTGACCTGACAGTTTACGGATCTGGCCGGACAATCAGCCAGTATGAAGAGGTTGTTAAACGCGTTAAAACTGTTCCGGATGTCACAAGCGCTACCCCTCTGATCGAAGGGCAGGTGCTGATTAGTTCCGGGCAGTTTAATAGTGGTGCCATTGTGCATGGCATGACAAAACAGGGGCTGACTGACCTTAAAGATGTCAGTTCCTCTCTTATCGCAGGTTCTCTCGATAAATTTGAGGGGCCTGACGCTGTTATCGTTGGTGTGTCACTGGCTTCAAAAGCTGGTCTTTATATTGGCTCGCCGGTTACGCTGATTTCCCCCGAAGGGGCGGCTACGGCTTTTGGCACCGTGCCACGTATCAGAACTTACCATGTTGTTGCTATTTTTGATGCGGGTGTGAACGATTATAACTCAGGTTATGTGTTTATGCCCCTGCATGCAGCGCAGGTTTACTTCAAAATGCCCGATCAGATCACCCAGATTCAGGTGATGGTAAAAGACGCACAGAATATTCGTAGTGTTACGCATCAGATTGTGAATGCTGTGGGCGACCCTAATGGTCTGCGCGTGCTGGACTGGACAAATGCTAACAATGCATTGTTTGGTGCGGTACAGGTCGAGCAGAATGTGATGTTTCTTATTCTGACTTTGATTATTCTGGTTGCAGCATTTAACGTGATTTCGTCACTGATCATGATGGTAAAAGATAAAACACGAGACATCGCCGTGCTGCGCACCATTGGTGCCAGCCGTGGCGCAATTATGCGTATTTTTCTGATGTGTGGTGCCTCTGTGGGGGTTACAGGTACACTCGCGGGTACTGCGCTCGGGGTTGTATTTTCGCTTAATATCGAGCGTATCCGTCAGTTTTTACAGTCTCTGAGCGGTACGAACCTGTTTAATCCTGAAGTTTATTTTCTGACCCGCCTGCCAGCCCGGCTTATATGGGGGCAGGTGGCTGAGGTCATGATTATGGCTCTGGTGCTCTCTCTTCTCGCTACACTTTATCCGTCCTGGCGTGCGGCACGAACCGACCCGGTAGAGGCTTTGCGTCATGAATAATATTGTTCTGCGTCTGTCGGGCATAACGAAAGTCTATAACAGGGGGGAGGTAAACGCTCTCCCTGTGTTACAGGGCGCTGATTTTATGCTTGAAAAAGGGCAGCTGGTCGCTCTGGTGGCACCGTCAGGTACGGGTAAATCAACGCTGTTACACCTGGCTGGTCTGCTTGATACACCGGACAAGGGTGAGATAGAAATTTGCGGACAAAAAGCCAGCGGCATTACTGAGCGCCAGCGTACAGCGTTACGCCGTGACCGTATTGGCTTTGTTTATCAGTTTCATCATCTGCTGGGTGAATTTACAGCGTTAGAGAATGTGATGCTGCCGCAGATGATTGCCGGTGTGCATAAAAATGAGGCCCGTTTTCAGGCAAAAGAACTTCTTAATCTGTTTGGGTTGTCCCATCGTGTCAGTCATCTGCCAGGTAAGTTATCCGGTGGCGAGCAGCAGCGTGTGGCCATTGCCCGTGCACTGGCAAATAAACCGTCTTTATTGCTGGCTGATGAGCCAACAGGTAATCTTGACGTTAATACTGCCGATCGCGTTTTTGAAGAACTGACACAGGCCGTCAGAGAGCAGGGGCTGGCAGCATTAATTGCCACGCATAATGAAGAGCTTCTGTCGCGTATGGACAAGGTTATTACGCTGCGTGACGGGCTTATTGCAGAGCGATGACACAATGTGGTCATCGCATTTATCTGATCAGTAGCTGCAGACGACTTTTTCAATCGCTTTTCTGGTGCGGTTAGCTGTGGGTGGCGTAATGCTGCTGAACCAGGCTGCTGGCTGCCCTTGTTTGTCAAAGATATATTTATAAAAATTCCATCTTGGCTGTGCAAAAAAACCGAGTTCTTTCGTCAGCCATGTAAAAAGAGGAATGGCAGTATTCCCTTTTACAGAGCTGCGTGCCGCCATAGGAAAACTGACCCCGTAGTTTTTATGACAAAACGTGCTGATCTCGGCAGACGTGCCTGGTTCCTGCTGACCAAAGTCGTTGCATGGGATGCCAATAACCACCAGGCCGGTTTTTTTAAACTGGGACCAGATAGCCTGTAAGCCTTCATATTGTGGTGTAAAGCCGCATTGTGATGCTGTGTTGGTAATCAGTAAAGGGCGCCCTTTATAAGCTGCCAGATCCAGAGTGCCGCCGTCTAAAGCAGGCAAAGTAAAATCGTACACTGTTGTCATTAGAAAAATCTCTATTAATAGCTTAGGCAGGATATACGAGAGAGACTCTAACATATGCGCAGGAGAAACAGGATGGGAAAACTATGCGGAAATCAGAGGCCCTTTTCGGGTTCTTCTTCTGACTTCCGCACGTAGTTTTCTAAAAGATTGCGTTCATTATTTTTGTTCATTATATTGAACTTAATCCCGTATTTGGAACAATGAGGGCATCGGCCTTTTTTGTCAATAAGGAAAATAAAAATGGTTGTGACAAAACAGGCTGATTCTGTTCCGGCTCTACGCAGGGCTGTTCGCGTTCTGGATATGGTGAGGGGAGCATCACACCCGCCTTTAGCGGCAGATGTGGCCCGTCAGCTTGGTTTGCCAAGGAGTACAACCCACGGGCTTCTGGCTGTCATGGTTGAGCTTGGACTGCTGGAAAAGACCGTTAATCACGGTTATCGTATCGGAACACGTTTGCTTGAGTGGGTTGGCGGAGCTGCCGAAAAGCGTGATCTTGTCGCAGAGTTTTATCATGCACTTGACGGGTTTTCCGGGCTGGATTCATTTACCATCACCCTGACTCTGCTGGAGGGGATGGAAGTGGTGTACGTAGCCTGCCGCAGCAGTCAGACCGGGCTGAGTGCGTCTTTTCGGGTCGGGATGCGCCTGCCGGCAATTTTTACAGCCACAGGGAGCGCGATCCTGGCCGAAATGGATGATACTTCATTCAGGGAGTGGCTTACGTTATACCCGGCTTCTGCCTGGCCTGAGCCGCTGACGTCAAAAAGTGTATGTTCTGTGACCGGTCTTGTCCGTGAAATTGCCGTAATTCGGGAGCGAGGCTATGCTGTCGATAGTGAAAATGTTTACGAAGGGTTGTGGTGTGCCGGAGCAGTTGTAAGGGATTACTCGGGGCATGTCGTGGCGGGGCTTGGCATCAGCCTGTTGCAGGCTGAAGTAGGGCGTTATGACATAGCATCGCTGGGTAACCGCGCTATGGCTCTTGCACAGGCGGTTTCTAAGCGTCTGGGATACAGGTCCGTTTCTGCGGCCTGAAGGGGCGTTCGGGTCTGACGCTCTGTTCACAGGCGCGCTTTTTTAATGCGTCTCCTGGAGAGTGTTGATGATTTTTAAAAAGAGTGTGCTTACCGGATGTCGGAGCCATAAAAAATGGATGGCAGTTGCCGGTCTGAGCATAGCACTCGGCTTTTCTGATCCGCAGTCTGCATGGTCGCAGTCTGAAAAAATGACACTGAGTTACCATGTGTTTGTTCATGGTATGCATGTACTGAATGTTAATACGTCTTATGCACTGGGCAGCGAGCAGTACAGTATTGATATGCATATGAAAACTTCAGGTTTTCTAAGCTGGTTTATGAAAACAGATATGCTGATGAAGGCACGCGGACGCTTCGTCGGTATGGCTGCTGAGCCTGAAACTTTTGAGATGCATCGTGAAACCAGTGACAAGGCTGACACGAAAAACATTATTTATAAAAATAAAATACCTGAGTTGCAGTCTCCGAACCCGGCTAAAGAACTTCCGTCAGCGAAGCAGCGTAAAGGTGCGCTTGACGCGATGTCTATGCTTATACAGTTACTTCATCAGGTCAGGGCGACGCATCGTTGCGATAGCAGTAACAGGATTTTTGATGGCACCCGTCATCTGAGCATATTTACCGCGCGTACAGCAGGAGAACAAAAAATTCCATCTGCCGGGCCATTTCGCTGGGGGAAGACCGCACTGCGCTGTGATTTTAGCTGGCAGGTTATTAAAAGCTTTAAAGACGATGGTAACCCCGGAGAACTGGAAAAGCCCCAGGCAGGCAGTATCTGGTTTGAACAGATTGATAATATGGGGCTTGTTGCCATTCGTTTTGAGCTGACGACTGCAACAATGGGGCAAATTAATATGTTGCTGAATAAAACACCTAAATATCAGCCCTGACTCCCGCTGACAGGGAAGGCAGAGAAAAGAAAATTTTCTCTGCCTTTTGTAATTATTCCACAGTAACAGACTTTGCCAGGTTACGAGGCTGATCGACGTCTGTCCCTCTGAGCACGGCAACTTCATAAGCCAGCATCTGTACAGGAATAGTCTGCACTACAGGCGCTGTAAAATCATGCACATGCGGCAGAACAACCATTTGTTCCGCAATTGCTGAGACTCGTTCAGCTCCTTTTGTGTCAGTAAACACAAGCAGGCGTCCGCCCCGTGCTTTTGCTTCCTGCAGGTTTGACAGTGTTTTATCAAATAATGGCGTGAAAGGTGCGCTGGCAACAATCGGCACGGTGTTGTCAATCAGTGAGATCGGACCGTGTTTCATTTCACCGGCGGCATAGGCTTCGGCGTGTATGTAGGAGATCTCCTTAAGTTTTAAGGCACCCTCCATAGCAACAGGGAACATACTACCCCGGCCCAGATATAAAACATTGCTGGCATCAGCGATAATTCTGGCCATTGAGCGTATGGCATCAGCCTGAGCCAGGGCGTCAGCTGCACGGCTGGGCAGGTCAAGCAGGGCTGTTACCAGCTCTTCTTCTCCGGCGGCATCCAGCGTGCCACGACTGCGGGCTACAGCAATGGTCAGGCAGGCCAGTACGGTGAGCTGAGCTGTAAACGCTTTTGTTGAGGCGACAGAAATCTCCGGGCCGGCTGCGGTGCCAAGAACAGCATCACTCTCACGGGCCATGGTGCTGTGCTCAACATTAAGCACTGACAGGATATGCGCTGAGTTCTGACGCAGAGTGCGCAGGGCGGCCAGGGTATCTGCCGTCTCACCTGACTGAGAAATCAGTAATCCCAGAGAGCCTTTTGTGAGGGGAGGGTCGCGGTAGCGCAGCTCGCTGGCAATATCGATGTCAACGGGCAGGCGGGCAACGCTCTCAAGCCAGAAACGGCCAACCATAGCCGCATAGAAGGCAGAGCCACATGCTGTCATAACCGCACGGGGCACTTCAGCCAGGTTGCAGGGCAGCTCAGGCAAAACAACCTGGCGTGTGGCCGGGTCAATCATACGCTGCAGGGTCTGACCAATAACCAGCGGGTGTTCATGGAGTTCTTTTTCCATGAAGTGCTGATAACCGTCTTTGCCAATTGCGCCTGAGGTCAGAGCCGCAATTTTTTCTTCACGCTCGACCGGCTCTCCGTCAAAGGTCATAAATTGTGCGCCGGCGGGGGTAATGACAACGCAATCCCCATCCTGCATGTAAGTGATACGGCGGGTCAGAGGTGCCAGGGCAAGAGAGTCAGAGCCCAGAAACATCTCGTCATCACCATAGCCCACTGCGAGGGGTGCGCTATGGCAGGCACCAATCATCAGGCCGTCATGTTCTGCAAAAATGACAGCAATGGCATACGCCCCTTCAAGGCGTTTCAGGCTTTTAAGCACAGATTCTTTCGGGGTGTGCCCCTGTGATAAATATAAGTCGATGAGCCGAGCTATTGTTTCACTGTCAGTTTCTGTTTCAAAAACAACACCTTCGGCTTCAAGCTCGTGGCGCAGCGTTTCGAAATTCTCGATGATTCCGTTATGCACGATGGCAACCCGGTCTGTGCCATGGGGGTGGGCGTTTGATGTTGTCGGCGCACCATGCGTGGCCCAGCGGGTGTGGCCAATGCCTGTAGTGCCGGCAAGAGGTTTTTCTTCAAGCAGAAGGCCCAGATTGTCGAGTTTACCAGCTGCGCGCCGCCGACTTATTTTTCCGTCAACCAGGGTGGCGATACCCGCAGAATCATATCCGCGATATTCAAGCCGTCTCAGACCTTCGAAAACAATCGGGGTGGCATGTCGGAGACCAGTAACACCGCATATTCCGCACATCAGCCATTTCCTTTTTTATTTTTTAAAGCGGTTTTCAGTTTTTTTCCAAGCCCGGGTTTATTGACCTGTTTTGCACGTGCCAGTGCCAGGGCGTCGGGTGGAATATCGTTTGTGATTGTGCTGCCGGCAGCGATTAAAGAATCAGACCCGACAGTGAGCGGAGCTACCAGTATCGCGTTAGAGCCAACAAACACATCATCACCAATAGTCGTTTTATGTTTGGAGGCACCATCATAGTTGCAGGTAATGGTACCAGCTCCGATATTGGTGCGCGTGCCAACAGAGGTGTCACCAAGATAAGTCAGGTGGTTTGCTTTGCTGCCTTTGCCAATCACAGAATTTTTGATTTCGACAAAGTTGCCGATATGTGCCTCTTCGCCAATCTGTGCTCCGGGGCGCAGGCGGGCATAAGGACCAACAATAGCGGCGGACTGTACTTCGCATCCCTCCAGATGACTGAATGCGCGGATCTCGGCGCCGCTGCGCACGGTCACACCCGGGCCAAACACAACATTGGGTTCAATCAGCACATCAGCTTCAAGAACAGTATCTGTGCAGAGGAAAACAGTTTCAGGTGCGACAAGCGTGACACCCTTCTCCATGGCATGCAGTCTCAGACGTTGCTGCAGTGCGGCTTCAGCTTCAGCCAGTTCAGCGCGGGAGTTAATGCCACGAAGCTCACTTTCAGCTGCCTCGACGCTTTTGACAGAGACACCCTCCCTGACGGCAAGCCCGACAACATCTGTCAGGTAATATTCCTGTTTCGCATTTGTATTTTTAACCTCTTTCAGCCAGCGACGAAAATCCTGCGCCTTTGCACAGAGCACACCTGCGTTGCACAGGTTAACAGCACGTTCCTCTGGTGTTGCATCGGCCCACTCGACAATTTTCTGCACGTTGTGAGACTGAGCTGATGTGATAACGCGGCCATAACGCCCGGGTTGAGCAGGGCGCATAGCCAGCAGGGCAAGGCCTGTATCAGATTTGCGGCTTTCCGTTAACAGACGGGAAAGTGTGTCGGAGGAAATCAGGGGGTTGTCAGCATAAAGAACGGCAACATCACCGTCTCCAAACAGGGCTTCTGCCTGCAGTGCTGCGTGTGCGGTGCCAAGCCGTTCGTTTTGTACAATAACGGCATGTGGTGCGGCCAGCTGTTCAACCTCAGGCATGTCAGGGCCGACAACGACAACAAGTTTGTCAAAAACCCGGGCAGCACTGTCGATCAGGTGTGCCAGCATCGGGCGGCCGGCAAGCCTTTGCATGGCTTTTGGACGGGAGGACTGCATGCGGGTTCCACGCCCTGCAGCGAGCAGAACAGCGGTAGCGGGACGGGGGGAGGAAGATGATGTCATGACAGGATTCCGGTAGGCTAACCTCAGCGTTCTGTCAAACTCAGAACGTGTTTTGACAAAGTCATAGTTATGACATTCTCCTTATAGGGTATTTAAAAGAACTGGAGGAGTCATGTCTGTAAAACTTGCGGTGTTTGATATGGATGGCACCCTGATCGATTCATTACCTGACCTGGCAGACTGCGCTCGTCAGCTCCTCTCTTCTTACAGCTTTCCTGAGGTCACTGACACAGAGGTGCGCGCAATGATTGGTAACGGCGTAGCAGCTCTTGTTGAGCGTCTGCTTGCATCGGCACTCAGAAAAGGAGCTGATGTCGGTTCGATCAGCCCTGCAGAGGCCTGTGAGCGTTTTATGGAGTTTTATACTCCACGGGCAACACGGTATTCCCGCCTTTTCCCCGGAACTGAAGAAACGCTGAAAACCATGCGTGCTCAGGGCTGGCGTCTGGCTGTGTGCACCAATAAACCTGAGGTCGCTGCTCTGGCTATTCTGGAGCGGTTTGGTTTGTTCGAGTTGTTTAGTTGTGTCGGAGGTGGAGATAGTTTTCCAGCCAGAAAGCCTGATCCGGTCCATTTGCTCGGTACAATTAAAAAGGCTGATGGCACGCCGGAGCAGAGTGTGATGATAGGCGATATGTCACCAGATCTGATTGCCGCCCGTAGTGCCGGTTGTCGCTCTTTATTTGCTGCATGGGGTTATGGCGGCCCGGAACTTGCAGAAATGGCTGACATGCAGGTAGCTGATATGCACGATGTGCCCAAAGCGGCAGAGCAGCTGCTGGCCGGATCAGTTTAAAAATCTGACGCCAGCAGGCCCTGCTAAAGTCAGGGTCTGCTCTCGCGCAGAAGCCGCTCTGTCAGTATCAGGTCGGCTGGTTTGTCGACATCGACGGCAGCTCTGCCATCATTAAGGCAGACAAGCTCAGCCTGTGCACCGGTCATTTTTTTCAGACGGGCATATAAAGCCGCCCGGCTAAGCTGTTTGCACAGCGCGCGTATAAGAGTGAAAACACCTAAAAGCCAGGCAATGCGGAGGGGATGTTTGCGGTTTTTCTCTATGTGTTGCCACAGCTTTACGATATTCGCAGAGCGGCCGGAGCGTAAGAGAAACAGATTGCAGCCTGAAAAAGACAAGTCTGACAGGTGAATAAAAGTACGCTTTGTGAGCGGAACATCCCGCAGGACATTGTCTTTCGCGGCAACGGCGACTGAAAGATCAGCTGCCGGACTGGCTTTGTTGAGAAATTCCGTTATCCATTCAGGGCGCAGCAACGCATTATCCGCTGTGGTCACGAGTAAAGGAGCCCCCAGTTCTCTGAGGCCGGCCATTACGCTGGCACTTGGTCCTTCAGGACGGGCGGCGATAATATCCGTATCCGGGAGCACAACCTCTTTCAGCACATCAGCATTATCAATACAGACAACAATGCGTCCCACCTCGGGAGTATTGCGTAATGTGCTGATAACGCGTGAAATCATGGGGATGCCATCAACTGGCAGTATCGCTTTGTGCGACACTCCGGCAGCCTGTGCCATAGGGTCAGCCACCCCTGGCCGTGTGCCGGCCAGAATGAGTGCGCAGATTTTAGCAGTATCAGCACTCATGCCGCATTCCGGCGGTTACTATCGTTTTTTTCGGTTTTGGGGCGGGCACCATCGGGGCGGTCACGGGGAGGGGAGCCTGTCAGGTCCATCACCCAGGGATAATGCTTCGCTTCCTGAAGGTCATAGCCAAGATTAAACACAGTCGGGCTGCGCGGGCGTGCTTTTGCATCAAGATAGAAGCTGCCCATAACACGATCGACAACGTAGCTTGTGATGCCGAAATTACCATCTTCATCATGAAAATGGTGCAGCACATGATAGGCTTTCATACGCTGAATCCAGGCGGCCCGGGGTTTATAGTTCAGATGCTGAATGCAGTGAAAAAACTCATAAATGCAGGTTATGGTAATGCCGGCACCAAATGCAGCGGCTGAGCATCCCCAGCTACCAATCATATATCCGATAGGAATGGTAATGATAGCAATGGTCGGCAGCGTGGTCATAGGGGAGCCAAACAGAACATCGAGCAGATGAGGGTCCTGATGGTGATCAAAGTGGATACGTTTCCACAATGCTGATGTTGCACGAATTTTATAAAGTACCCGCCCGTGCAGAACAAAGCGATGAAGCAGATACCACACCACGGGGTAAACCAGCATGACAGCAACAACGGCACATAGTGTGTGTAGCCAGCCTGCAAAGAAATGTGCTGAAATCGCGACATTTGCGATGATCAGTGCAAAATACAGAAGAATGGTAGGGTAAGTCAGATAAGCTATCCAGAGCTGCCTGAGGTTCATTTTCCCCAGATCAAAGCTACGACCTGTTCTCAGGCTCGCATTGTTTAGCGTTCCACTCATTTTGTTTCATTCCTCAGAAGAGCTGTCATAGCTCCCAGTGTAAAAATAATCAGTCCGGGTATAGTTGCGACCGGAGGGGGTAAAAGACCAGCATTCCCCATGGCGCGTAATAAGCCCTGTAAAATTACGAACAGTAACCCGGAGGCAAGACACCACACTGGTGTCCAGCTTCTTATTCCCGTCCGTGGGGGAATATGGATAACCGGCATCGTAATTAACAGTAATACGAGCAAAGTCATCGGCCTTAAAAAGCGCTCCAGCAACCCGCCCTGCAAATAACCGGGGCTGGCATCTGACGGCAGACGGCCGCGTAACATGCCAAGAATTGTGCCTGATGAGAGAGGTGGGTTACTAACGGAGAGTCTGATAAAATCTTTAGGCAGCAATGGGATATCCCATGTTTGCTCAGGCTGTTCGGGTAAAGTCACAGCTGTCGTGGCTTTTACTTCAACGCGGGTTATGTGCCTCAGCGTCCAGCCAGTTACGTGGGTATAATCAGCATTTTTTGCATGTGTCACATATTGTAACAAACCCTGCGGAGTGCGTGAGTAGATATCGATTCCCTGTAATGCATTGCCGCCATCAGCGACATAAGAGACGCGGGTTAATGTGTCTTTTCCACGAAACCAGAAAAAATGTCCGTCCTCAGGGTGCGGGTTAGTACGATTCCACCATGCGGTAAGAGCCTGCTCCGACCGGGGTGTTATCTGGTCATCAAGCGCGATGCCAAGAACGCCGACGATAAGAACCGCGGGTATAAGATTTTTATACAGACCAATCATCGACAGGCCGGATGCCTGAAGAATAGCCATCTCGCTCGAGAGAGTCATTTGCGTCAGTGTCAGGAGACTGCCGATGAGCACGCTGAGAGGGAGTGTGCTGGAGAGTAAAAACGGTAGTCGCATACCTGCGTAGGTAAGGATACCTGAAATACCAAGATGTCTCTGCAGAATAGGAGTGGTCTGTTCCAGCAGGGCCAGAATTTCAAGCAGGCCGACCAGTGCGGCAGCACATATCAGAACGCGGGAGAGTAGCATTCCCGAAAGATAGCGCAGCAGCACAAATCGATTATTACGTTCGATTTTGCTCACGGCTGTTCTTTCAGTGGTGCGGAAGCTTCAGGTTTACGAAACCAGAGTGCTTTTGCTGTGAGCAGCAGGCCTGACTTTGAAGCCAGAAGGGCTGAGCAGCCGATAATAAACAAAAATGAGGGCAGCCACGTCATTAAGTAAGGGGAAGCATTTTTTGTGTCTACAAGACTGTGACCAAACTGCAGAATATGGTCAAAACCCACAAGTATCAGGAAGGCAATAATCAGACCACTGGTATTGCGCTGACGTTTGCGTACGATAGCCAGAGCAGCAGCAAGAGCCGGAATGAAGGGGATGGTTATACTGCGTGCCAGCCTGAAATGAAGTTCTGCGCGCAGGCTTGAGAAGGGTATCTGCGTATCCTGCCTGACCATATGACGAATAAGTTCATGTGATGTCAGCTCCCGCTCATCGTCGCCTCGTTTGCGGAACGGAGATATGTGAGACGCTTCAACCAGCAGACGTGTTGCATGATCGAACGTTGTCAGGGTTGGCGCTCCTGTTTCCGGAATTGTCAGGATTTCACCATCCTGCAAGTCAATTTCCACAGAATCATCATTCGTTGTCAGGCGGATCTGTCCATTTTTGGCAGTAATATCTCTTTCTTTATGGCCTGACATATCTCTGATGAAAACTTTTTTTAGTCGCGACCCGGCAAGATCAACATGGTCTGCGACAATGGTAATATTGGGAGAGGGACTGGCAAAAACACCAGACTGAAGACGAGGTGCCCACCCGGTATGACTGGCAATATAGAGCGACTGACGAAAATCGTAGCGCGCATATGGCTGGATAAAGCCATAAAGTAAAAAGGATATACACCCAAGGAGCAGGCCCAGTTGCATAAGAGGGCGTGTCAGGCGAATCAAAGACATGCCGCTGCTGTTTATCGCATCAATCTCCTCATTCTGGCTCATGCGTCGTACAACGGTGAAGACACTGACGCAGAGTGCAGCCGGTATGGCCAGCCCCAGATAATGAGGGGTGAGAGTTGTCAGCAGTCCCAGAAAGGTAAAAAGATGATTGTTACCTGCGGCAAGAAGGTTGAACAAAGCGAGTAAACGCTCAAGAAGCAGCGCGATCATAACAACCGACAGAGCCAGAAAAAAAGGAGGCAGTGTCTGAGTAATCAGATAGCGGTCCATCGTAGTTGGCCGCAGATGTGCTTTTATCTTATGTACGAACGGCAATGAGAGCATGAGAGATCTTACGTCGATCAGGAAAAAAAAGGAACGGCATGAAACGAATAGTTGTAGTGTTGCGCCGCTTTGGTGCGGCCCTCAGGCTCTTGCGTTCTTAACTCCGGCTCTGAGATCGTTAGAGGAGTAGGCTATATAATACGACATACTGTCTGAAAGCTATAGTGGCGCAGCAAAACAGATGACCTCTTCTGGTCTTTTTCCGGCTTTGTGTACTGGTGACAAAGCAGGGAGGTTATACACCTGCGTTAATGCACAGGATTGAGACATAATCGTGACGCAGAAAGACGTAAGTGCAGAGAGCAGCAGCGTAATGCGTAATGCATTTGTGTAAACAGCATGTGACAAGAGTGACAACTCAGACTATACCACCGTCTCCAGCCGAGGCATAAGGCATCGGTGTTCATTCTGTGAATGTATGAGAATTTATGTGCCTTGTAGTTTCGCGTTAATCCACAATCCTCAGAGCAGACGCAACGTAAAGACAGGGCTGAGTGCTTCTGACGTGCTGCGTGCTTTACCAGATCTGCTGTTCTGTGCCCCTGAGACAGAAGCCGCTTTAGTTGCAGCTCTGGCAGATATTGCTCCGCGTAAAATCAAATATCTGATTGTCGATGGCGGAGATGGTAC
Organism: Acetobacter sp. DmW_043; assembly: GCF_002153485.1. Classification (NCBI taxonomy): domain Bacteria; kingdom Pseudomonadati; phylum Pseudomonadota; class Alphaproteobacteria; order Acetobacterales; family Acetobacteraceae; genus Acetobacter; species Acetobacter sp. DmW_043. The sequence continues at coordinate 191,092 of NZ_JOMN01000027.1, forward strand.
AGTCAGTAAGGTGCTGAGCGTAATGCATGCATCAGGCTGGCCGAAAGAGGAATGGCCTGTTCTTATTGTTTTGCCATCAGGCAATACAAACCTGGTCGCAGAGGATGTGGGTTTTGGCCTGAGAGGTGAGGCAGCATTAAAGCAGCTTGCACTCCTCGCTCAGGGGCAGATGAATAAATGCTCAGTTGTGCGCAGGCGCCCTCTGGTGGTTTCGTGGCCGGATGGCTCTCATGTTTCCGTCCTTGGTTTTTTCGGAGGGCTGGGTGCTTTTACACGCGGTATCGAAATAGCTCATCGCCCTGGATTTCTTAAAACCTTCTCCCATGAAGCGGCTGTTATCTGCGCATTTTTACTCACAGTATTAAAGTTACTGGCGCCTCATTCACGTAAAAAATGGCTCGATGGTTCAGCTGTTGATGTCACGCTTGATGGCGTGCCAGCAGAAAGCAAAAGACATTTTCTGATGTTGTTTACGGCGCTTCGCCGCTTCCCTCATGGTGTCTGGCCATTCTGGCAAAGATCAGATTCGGCTGAGCAGGGGGTAGTTTATCTCGATGTTGCAGCACATCCTGAACGTCTGACGACAGCAGTGTTTAACCTGTTGCGTAATCGTATTCCTTCATGGATCCGTCAGAGCCCGTCATATAACAGTGGTCTGGCTGATAAAATCTCACTCAGAGGAGAGCCGTTACTGGTTCTGGACGGAGAAATTCTGCAAACCTCTCCGGAGGGAGGTTTTGAAATTGAGGCAGGACCAGAAGTTTCTTTTCTTCAGTTCAGCAAAAAGGACGACTGAAAGTGAGGCAGAACGTCTCAGGGTTGCCTGATTATATCAAGCAGGAGCTTTCTGAACCTGTCCCGGAGGAAGTGAGCAGGTTTGTTCAGAGCCTCGTTAAGCAGGGTAACCCTCTCGCGGTCATATTTTATGGATCAGGTTTAAGAGGGGGGATCCAGGACGACACGCTGCTTGATTTTTATATCGTTCTCAATCGTCAGGCAGACTGGCCGCGATCTTTTCTGGCCAGGTCTGGTAATGCCATACTGCCTCCTAATGTTGAATATCATGAAATTCCTGTAGCGGGCCGTATGCTCAGGGCAAAAATTGCTTTTGTTACGCTGGCTCAGCTTCGGCACCAAACTGGTTTTTCAACGCTGGATACAACAGTATGGGCACGTTTTTCGCAGCCTGTCAGGCTGGTGTGGGTAAGAGATAAACAGGCTGAATCTGCTGTTTGTACATGTATAACGCGTGCTGTTGTCACAGCGTCGCGCTGGGCCGCTTTTATGGGGCCTGTTCATGGTGGGGATGCCCTGAGTTTCTGGAAAGCTCTGTACCAGAAAACGTATCAGACAGAATTACGTGTTGAAAAAGCCAGCCGTGGTGCTGGTATTGTTGAGACATACCCCAGGCGTTATGCCGAATTGCTCGTGCCATGCTGGGAGGCTGCAGGTGTTAAGTTTACACAGGCAGGTGAGGGGCTTTCACCCTGTTTCTCAGCGCAGGAGCGGCATAAGCTTGAGCAAAAATGGCGGCTAAGAACCGCTTTTGGTAAACCGCTTAATATCGCCAGGCTTATAAAGGCAGCTTTTACATTTACTGGCGGAGCACGTTACGCTGCGTGGAAAATTGAGCGCCACAGCGGTATAAAAGTGCCGCTTACACCATTTATGGAAAAGCACCCTCTGATTTGTGGCGTACCGTTGCTGATACGCCTGTGGCAGAAGGGTGCATTTCAGAGGAATGTCCGCTCGTAGTGCTCAGGAGAGCACTGAACATTCCCTGGCAACAGATGCAAAAACCTCAAGAGCTTTATCAATCTGAGCCGGAGTATGTGTTGCCATAACAGAGCAACGCAGTAATGGACGGTTGTCAGGCGTGGCAGGTGGCAGAGAAAGGTTTACATACACGCCTTCCTCAAGCAGCCGGTTCCACATTGTAATAGCCTGGCCCAGTGTTTCCAGGGTTACGGCTACGACAGGGCTAACCTGTTTACTTGCATTCAGGCCGATACGATGCAGGCCGCCATGCAGACGTTTTGCATTGTCCATCAGCTGGGTACGCAATTCAGGATGTGCCTTCATCTCATCAAGAGCCGTCATGGTTGCGGCAATGACTTCAGGGGGCAGAGAGGCCGTGAACATGTAAGGGCGGCAGTTTACGCGAATAAGATCCATCTCAGGGTGGTCTGATACGCAGTAGCCGCCAACGGTACCAAGGCTTTTAGAGAATGTTCCGGCAATAAAATCGACATCTTTCTCAACGCCGGCAGCTTCCGCGACGCCAAGGCCGTTTTCACCGATAACGCCAAAAGAGTGTGCTTCATCAACCAGAAGGTAAGAATCAGTTTCACGCTTAACAGCAGCAAATTCAGCAACCGGGGCAATGTTGCCGGTCATTGAATAGATGCCTTCTACAACAACCAGTTTTGCTCCTGGTGTTCCTTCGAGGCGTTTGAGACGTTTATGAAGATCATCAGGGTCGTTATGACGAAAGCGAATAACCTGAGCAGTGCTCAGACGGCTGCCATCATAGATACTGGCATGACTGTCGGCATCTAGCAGCAGGTAGTCTTCTTTGCCAGCCAGAGCCGAGATAATACCCAGATTTGCCTGATATCCGGTTGAAAAAACCATGGCATCACGGCGGTTGAAATGGGAGGCTATCTGCACCTCGAGCTGACGATGAAGAGACTGCGTGCCGTTGGCAATGCGTGAACCCGTAGTGCCAACACCATATTTCGCAGCAGCATCCTGTGCAGCTTTAACAGCGTTTTGTGACTGACTAAGACCGAGATAGTTATTCGTGCCAAACAGTAACGTTTCACGATTTTCGATCACGCCAACAGTTGAAGATACAACTTTCTCGATGACCACGCCAAACGGGTTACGGCCACCGCTTTCTATCAGGCCGCCAAGGGCGCTGGCAGTGCCGCTGAATTTGGCAAAAATAGAAGACATTTACGCTCAGCCTTTATTTTGCAGGTCAACGATGCACTTAGCAAGGTCATCGACAGTTCTTACGTCTGCCAGCTTATCCAGGGGAACAGAGACGTCGAGCGTATCTTCGATTTCCATGACGAAATTCATAACGGCAAGCGAATCAAAGGCGAGATCTTCCATGATCTTACAATCGCCGTTGATGTCACGTGGCACTTTAGGGTTATCGAGCAGCTTCTGAATGATAAGTGCTGAAACGCTATCAACTGTTTCGCTCATAGTCGAATTATCCTTAGAAAACGAAAGAACGGACGCAACCTGCTTGTCTGCGCGCGGTAACATTCAGAGAAACAAGGCGGGTTATATCAGCTGCGCACCGTTTGTAAAAGGCTATTGCTGAGGTGTGAATTCTCCGTTGAGAAACATCGTGCGTGCTTTGGCACGGGTCAGTTTGCCGGATGATGTCTGTGGCAGAGCCCGTGGGGGCACCAGGGTGACGGCAACATCAAGTCCGTGGAGCCTGCGGAAAAGGCTGACAGCTTCGGACTGAAGAGCTGCACGTTTTTCCGGGTCTGTTGCGCGGCACTGGATGAGGGCGACAATGTGCTCTTTATTATCTTTTTCAACGGCAAAGACCGCAACATCATTGCTACGCAGAGCCTGCAGATGAGTTTCTGCCGACCACTCCAGATCCTGAGGCCAGATATTACGTGCGTTAATGATAATCAGGTCTTTGGCGCGCCCGGTAACAACAACCTGCCCGTTAAGCATATAGCCAAGGTCACCGGTATTAAGCCATTTCTGCTCATCAAGAACGTTTCTTGTTTCTTCAGGGTGGCGGTAATAACCATCCATCAGGCTAGGGCCGTGAACAAAGATGGTGCCCACTTTACGGTCTGGCAGAGCTTCTCCGTTCTGGTCGCGTACTTCCATTGCGTGCCCGGGCAATACTCTGCCACACAACACGAAGGTTCGTGTTGTGGTGCTGGTATGTGTCGGAGGAGTGGCGACACCCTCGCTTTCAAGAATATCCAGGTCAATGGTATCGGTTTCGATGCCAGTGCCAAGTGGAGCAAAACTGATAGCCAGAGTCGTCTCTGCCATGCCGTAGCTGGCTTCAAATGAGTGTGCGTCAAAGCCGGCAGGGGCAAAACACTCCGCAAATTCAGCCAGTACGTGCGGACGAATCATATCGCCGCCAATTCCAGCAACACGCCAGCTTGAGAGGTCGAGCCCGGCTGCGGGAGCACGACGTGCGCAAAGCTCATAACCGAATGACGGACTGTAAGACAACGTGCCGCGGTTACGGCTGATCAGGTCAAGCCAGACGTGAGGCCGGCGTGCAAACTCGCGCGTTGGCAGCAGATCAACAGTAAGCTGACAGGTCATAGGCGTGAGAAAGAAGCCTACCAGGCCCATATCATGATAAAGCGGAAGCCATGAAACACAGCGATCGCCGGTCTGGCGCACCTGGAGGCCATCACGTGCGATAGACATAGCATTTGCCATACCAGAACGCTGACTGACACAAACTCCCATAGGGAAACGGGTGCTGCCTGAGGAAAACTGAAGATAAGAAAGAGCTTCGGTTTCAATTTCAGGTAAGGCTGTGTCAAAAGCCGGACGGTCGAAGAGTTCAGTCGGTGAACCGGCAAAAACCAGATCGAGACCGCCGATAATATCACTGGTCCAGTCAGCAATGACATCTGGTATAATAACAGCTTTGGCTTCAGCGCTGCTGATCATGCCGCGGAGTGTCGCCAGGTATGCTTCTTTACCTGCAAATGCAACGGGCAGGGGAAGCGGGGCAGCAACAAGCCCGGCATACTGACATCCAAAGAAAATACGGGCAAAATCACCATCGCTGTCAGCGATAATAGCGACTTTGTCGCCAGGTTTCAGGCCTGTTCCTAAAAGGCGCTGAGCGGTCTGAACAGCCTGGTTGCGCAATTTCTTATAGGGCAGGGCTTCCAGCAGTAAGCCTTTGCCTGAGTATATATTGAGGCCTGCTTCCCCCTGAGCTGCATAGTCAAGTGCGGCTGGGAAGGTAGGAAAATCTCCATACCGACGTGGCTGGCCAGAACTGGAAGGAACCGGCTGCAACGATTCATCATTGTGGAGTGAAGGTGCAGAGTTCATCAGGGTCATCAGTTGGCCATTCGAAGAAAATTAACTGGTAAATCACCCCTGACATAAGGGGCGTAGTCCGCTTCCTGTAAGATCGAACGTGAGGCCTATATAGTCTTTTTGTGATTTTACGAAAGTATCATGTTCGTAAAATGCTGGCCCAATAAGAATTTTTTATGAAACTTCACAAGGGAGAATATCATTTAATGCATTGTAATATATAGATTTTCTTCTCAAATCTGAAGAATTTTTCATCGGTTAAGAAAAACATACGCACGCTTGTGAAAGTCAGATAATCAGTTCTGGAGCGAAATTTTGAGGTCACTCATCGTATTATTAAAGAAGTATTTTTTTATGCCTTATATTAATGTGGGAGGAGCCTGACATCTGCTTTCTTACGATGCAACTCAAAATTAGCTTTTCGTAAAACACTTTCCCATTAAAGAGGCGGGGGAGGGGCAATAACCTGGCTCAGGACTCTTTTTGAGACGTAGAAGGTGGTGATAGTCTGGGTTACGAAAGGCTATGTAGTTTTATTGCTGTCATAGCCTCTGCCTCCGATAGCTCTTTTGTCTTGTCGGCAAGAGCTGCCTGCAGAACATCCGCTCTTCTGACGTTACTGATCTGATCCTTTAACCGATAAAAGCTCTCCGCAGCTCCTGATCACCGCACACAACGTGAAGTTTTGAGTTTAGCCCGCTTTGGTGCCTGTTCACTCCCTTTAAAGCCAGAGGAGAGGTTGTCCGGTGTGCTTTGAGAAGCTTCGCATCACTCATTATGCGCTTTGAACGGGCGGCCTGCTTTATCAGCGTGGCGAATATGTGGCCAAAGACACTAAGGCGGCGGCCTCATCTGATGAAACGAAGGCAACTCATTGAAAAATATAGAAAAAATAAGAATTTGAAATTTTCATGATTTTTTTAATTTTTATGATTGACGTTACGGTTTTGTGTCTGTAGAAGG
>NZ_JOMN01000028.1:0-5175 GCF_002153485.1 Acetobacter sp. DmW_043
CGGCGAATATCGCTGGCCTAAATCCTTAGCGTAGGATTTCGCCCCCTCCCGCAAACGACCCCTTTATGCCCCAAGTTTCTACAGGCATGTTACCCAAGATTTCCCCTAGTTGTTCCCCTCATAGTACCCGACTATGATACTACAGGATCCGGGCAGGACAGGTGATGTTAGCTAACACCACTTATCTACTTACTCGCCAAGGCTCGACGGGGTATGATTGCTCAACATTGACCAGTGAAAGCGACACATGGCCGAGAAAACAGAAGACCTGACCTATCGTCAGTTAGCTGACCGACTTGGCTTGTCTCTGGATGCGGCCCGCGCCCGTGTCCGCCGTGGTAAGTGGCTAAAAATCACGGACAATCATGGAATCATTCGTGTGAGTGTGCCAGTGGACGCACTAACCACCCCGAACGTGCAGGGCGAACGACTCCCTAAACAGCCAGAACCGACTACCCAGAACAGTCCTCCCACGGACGGGGTGAACGCTGAACTGATGAACACCCTATGCCTAGCTGTCACCACCCTACAGAGAGAACTGGATAAACGGGCAGAGGAAGCGGCGCATGACAAGGAAGAACTGTCCAGGTTACGTGATGACAATGCCGATCTGAGAGCGCGGTTAGCGGTAGCGGAATCGTTATTGATTGAACGAGAAAACCCTACGGACAGGGTGAACGTAGAGGGTGAACAAGTATCAGATGTTCAGGTAAACGTACGGGAGGAACGTCCACCCCGAACGTGGTGGCAACGTCTCTTTTCGGTATAGTCAAAATATACAGTTTTCATGAGACGCTCACCCTAGGGAAACTGCCGCTCTTTATGTCTCTTTTAGGTTGCTTTTAATTCAGAGACATAGCATAAGGGTAGAGTCTAAACCCAAAGGAGACATATTGCCATGCGTTACGGCTATGCCAGAACAAGTACCACCGATCAGAACCCGGAAGCACAGGTGGCAGTATTAGAGGCGGCAGGTTGTGATGTAATCCGCACTGAACAGAAGTCAGGAACGAAGTTAGCAGGAAGAACAGAACTGCAAACGCTTTTGGAGTTTATGCGCTCAGGTGACGTGCTGGTTGTAACGCGGGTAGATCGTTTAGCGCGTTCTATTTCTGACTTGCAGACAATCGTGCAGGTGCTCAACAAAAAGGGAGTAGAATTACAATGTACTGAACAACCCGTTGATACCACTACAGCCGCCGGTAAGTGCTTTCTTGATATGCTAGGTGTTTTCAGTGAGTTTGAAACGAACCTCAGAAAAGAACGTCAAGCGGAGGGTATCGCAAACGCAAAGGTAAAAGGCGTTTACAAGGGCCGACCTCGTCAGATCAATAGAGAAGAAATCAAGGCCATGCGTCAGTCTGGACTATCTGCAATCGAAATCAGCAACCGGCTACAGATTGCCCGTGCCCATGTCTATCGATGTCTGAAAGCGTAAAAACCCGATTCGCAGCAACCGGCGTAAGGGAAAATCACAGAAAATAGCCAGATAAGAGTTTTTTTTCTTGATCTGAAAATGGCGGTAAACTGCCGTTTATGGATGAATTGCCAATTTTTAATAAAAAAATATTAGTATTATGCCAACTCAAACGCCTTTTTGACAAGGCTGTGTGTTATGGTGAAAATAGAGATAACTCCATCCTGCAACAGTATGGAGTTTCCTAATTTATATTTCCCTATCTATCAGATTAGGGGCCTGTCGTCAACAATAAAAAACCCCCGTCAGTTTTGGCGAACCGGCGGGGGGTAACTGAGAAAGAAAAGCAAGATGAATTATAACACAAAGGAAAACGGGAATCCACAAGATTTAGATGATAAGTCGGCGCTTGATAAGGCTTATTCTCTGGTCTCGCGTTTGTCGTGGACAGTACCAGGTCAGCGATCACATGAAGAAGTGATGTCAGAAATTACTAATACGTTTGATCTATCCCTAGATGATTTAGCGTTAGTGCGTTCCTTCCTTAGTAAATTAGTAAGTGAACGGCGAAAACTCATTAGTAGCGTCTGGCATATTAATAACGAAAATGTAGTAAAGTGTGACAAACTGCCAGCCTATGACCCATCATGGCAAAACGGAATAACTTTTATTCGTTCGCCTATGGGATCTGGTAAATCAAAGCACATTGCCGCCCCATTCATTAACGAAAGCATGAACCGCCGTTACACAATCGCGTCAACGCCTAGCAAAGCGCTCTGTCACGAGCAGGCTGCAAAGTTTGGTATTGATCTTTACAGCGATGTCAGCGGACAGGGATACGCCTCTCCGGCGATGTCAGTTTGCCTTCCTTCGCTCGATAAACACGGATTGCAAGAGCAGATCGGGGGTGCTTCTTCTTTCATATTTGATGAATGGAGCCAAAGCTTAGCCCTTCTAGCTGCAAGCGGTGTTTGCAATGCTGATGATTTTGAAAAGCTGACCAGTATATGCCGCACGATGGATGCAGGCATTTTTGCAGATGCGTTTCTGTCAGACTTCGATATTGAATTTGTAACCAGCATCATGAAGCCGGGATTGCCGGTCCGCATTTACGATGTAGCCGATCAAAATCAAGGATTCAGAGCGCGTCATACTTATGGATCGAAAGCCCGCGCATGGATTATTCATGAAATCCTTAAAGAATTACACAATGGCGGGAAATGTTGGGTTTCTTGCGAAGGAAGGCGATCATCTCAGACTATCGGGGAAATTTTACAGCAGGACGGCCACCGCGTTCTAATCATAAATAAAATGACGTGCGAAACGAAAAATGTGAAAGCGTTTCTGGATAACACAGAAGAAAAATGCCTTCAATACGATGTAATTATTCATTCTCCTACTATTACAAGCGGAATGAGTATTACTGGAGAGAAACACGGAAATCATTTTACACGCGGTTTTTTTCTTGGTAGCGGCACGAAATTACAGCCCAAGATATGCACCCAGATGCTACGCCGCGTTCGTTATATTCGGGAATGGTCCATCGGTATCGCTCCAAATAACGGCGCTCAGACAATCTCTGATGCGTCCGAAGATCGTCAGGTCTATGAGATTGAACAGATGACGGGGCAATCTGTAGAAGGCCGTCAGTCGTTTAAAAGGCAAATCGAGCAGCGTGATACTAACCAGAAGGCGGATTTTGCTTCAGCAATGATCTGGATGCTGGAAGATATGCTGTTTTCTCTGGAGCGTGTTCCGTGCATCGTGTCATCTGATTTATCCGATCAGGTAACTGAGACCGCCAACAGATTAGACGAAGAAGCAAAAGCCTCTATTCTTTCTGCGCCAGATTTGACGGAAGATGAAGCCAACGAATTACGCCGTGCTGATGAAAAAACTCCTTCCGATCATCACGCGCTTACCGCTTTCGATATTCGCGCAGGCTTTGGTGTGGAGACCTTAACGCCTGAAATCGTGGATTTTTATGACGAAGGCCGGGGATTGCACCGATTGCAGCTTTTTATGGATGCGAACGGAATCACTTACAAAGAAACTAATCACGACCGCGCTCTGAACGATAACAGCAAGATTAGACGCGAACTTTACGCCTATGTGTTTGAAGGCATCGACATCACCGGCACCATTACACGACAAACCGCTGAGATAATTATTGACCGCGTTATGGCTCGACGTTTCGCGCTTGCTGCGTTTGGTTGCGTTCCGGGGAAATGGGGGCGGATTGTAGAACTGACCAGCAAAAGACAATCTAGAAAGCGAGAAGATAAAAACGGTCATATCTCGGACTTTCCACGACCGAGCTATCCAATGAGTGAGATTACCGAAATTTTTAAGATGATGGGGATCGTTCTGGATGCAGGTCCACGATATGGACGATGCGGAATTTCTGGCCGTAGCAAAATTGTGAATAATGAACGTCTGGAGCTGATTCACTCTCTATCTGAGTGCCACATGGCTACTTATATCTTAGGAAAAAGGGGCAATGTGGCACCCTCCGAAACGGTGGAAACTAACCATGTTCAGATAAATCTGGCGGCTGAATTTGTCCCGCCAGAACCAGAACCCAATCATAACAACGAGAACTATTCACCGAAAGAGAGCGCGGCAAGAGAGAAGGTCAGTTCGATCATGAGCCGTTTTATTGGCTGGCCTACGAACGGATTCGCAGATGTGTGGTTGCCGGTATCAGATGAATATGGCTTCCAAAAGACTATGACCGTGCCAGTCCCAATATGCGTGACCCTTGATGAGACTTATGATTGCGTGATTGAGACAAAACCGGGATCGCAAGAATACCTAGCGTTTCCCTTTGACGCAGAAGCTGAGCCAGTAATCGCGAGACTCATTGCATAAAAAGCGCAAGGCCCCTTGCAGACTCATATTATGCAATGCATTGTTTCTCTAGAAATACGAAACCCCCGGAGCGGAAACTCCGAGGGCTTCAAAACTCGCTGCTCACCCGGCGAGGTGGACTTGATGTGCAGAGTGGTGGAACACTCAACACGTCCGAAGCTATATTCTAAGGCTTCCCGTTTACGGATTCAAGTCTTAGATAGCAGGAAAGAGGAACGCCTCGCCTTTTTTGAAAGGTTTGGCCTGTGTCCCATTCTTCGTTTCCCGTTTTACGCTCTGTAATCCTCAATACATTTCGCGCTGGCCAGATTACACGCACCATGAAGGACGTGCTTCTCATCATCGCCAACTCTATCCGGCCAGCGTCCTATGAGAGCCTTGCCAGAGCCGCCAAGTGCTCCCGCCGGTCAGTAGCCTACGCTATCCAGCAGGCCGAGCAGCTTGGCATCCTGCGCCGCTCTCATAACCGTATCCGTAGGGGTAGCCGTTGGGTGAACGGCTGCAACGGGTATCGGTTCATCATGAAAGCCCTCACAGAAATGCTTGCTTTCCCTTGGTCTCGATCACAGTGCAAGTCTTGCCCCACGGGTAATGAAGATAAAAAAAATACAGGCCGGATGCCTCATTCTCCCGATGAATATAGGCTCATAAACGAACGATTAAACGCAGGATTGACCCCAGAGGCAGCAGGTTACAGAGGCAGCACCTAACCCATCCCTCCGACACATCCCAAAAACCAACATTGCAAAGGCTTCAAAACGGGAGCAGGTGGGAAGGGTATACCTCAAGATTACCCCATGTGTACCCCCAATGTTCCTCGTTTATGGGGTCGTTTGCGGGAGGGGGCGAAATCCTACGCTAAGGATTTAGGCCAGCGATATTCGCCG
>NZ_JOMN01000029.1:0-13695 GCF_002153485.1 Acetobacter sp. DmW_043
CGACCGATACTGCGAAATCCAGTGGCTCAGCGTTGATTTGCCAATCCCCAGATCCGCCGCAACCCGTGTCCTTGACAAACCGCTGCCAGCGCAATTCTGACACGCTTCGTGGCGAAACTCTTCTGTCTGTTTCAATGCCATGGTCTCATGCCTTTCCTGTTGAAAGCTTTAAACGCTCAGTCAACCGGCACAAAACCGTCACAAGTCCAATAGGGTCCGGGCAAGATTCATCGCTTCATCCTGACTTCCGACAAGATGCATTGGATAGCCCCAGAACTTAATAGACTCTGTGGCAAAGGGCTCGGCAGCCAATCGCTTCGCCGCATCGGACTCGATATGGATCGCCCCCTTGACGTAAGTCCGGAGCGCTTCCTTATGTCTCTTCATCCAAAGCGTTGTCTGTTTTCGTTCCTCATGCGAATGCTCATGTGGACTGGCCATGTCGAGTCCTTCATCATTGATGAGAACGAAAGGTTGCTTGCGAGAAAGCAATTTCTCAAATCCGGCAAAAGGCGGCACATCGGGATCAAGAGCTGGCACCTTGAACCAAAGCCATACAATCGGAAATTGTGAAACATCGGCCTGCATGTATAACTCCCCAAAAAACGCACAGCCTCACAGCTCTGCAACATCATGATGCTTGGCATCTTAACGACGGACACCACTGACGACATTCCTCAATATTGCCAAATAATTTTGCATTTCCGCCAATAGCCCGGACTCAATCAGGCTACAGCGTGTCGTCAGTTAAATCCTGAGTGAGGCGCGTGCACGGCGCCTTTTGTCACTGGCTGCGGTGCGCGACGGTGTCAGCCGAGGGGACGCGGCACGGATTGGTGGCATGGACCAGCAGGCGGAACTCTCGGCATTGTCCGCTGGCGCTGCGTTGATCTGAAGCGGGTGATTGAGGAACGCTTTGGCGTCTCGTATCACGAACGCCACGTTTCCACTCTTCTGAAACGACTGGGTTTCAGTCACGTCAGCGCACGCCCCCGCCACCCGAGACAGGATACGTCCATCATGGACGCATTCAAAAAAACTTCCCGACAATCCTGAATTCCCACACCGGCCATCTGCCGCGCGACAAACGGATCGAAATTTGGTTCCAGGACGAAGCGCGGATCGGGCAAAAGAATGGTGTCGTCCGTCAATGGGCCAAACGAGGATCCCGGCCACGCCAGCCAGCCGACCAGCGCTATGCCAACGCCTGGCTGTTCGGGGCAATCTGTCCCGCACTTGGCAAGGCCGCAGGTCTCGCACTCCCGTTTATTGGCACGGACAGTATGCAATTGCACATCTACGAGATTTCGCGCTCCGTGGCCCGGGGAGCCCATGCCGTCCTGCTCCTTGATCGGGCGCCATGGCATACGACCACCAAACTCAGGCTGCCGCGCAATCTCAGTCTGATCTTCCTGTCGTCGCGTGCTCCCGAACTGAACCCGGTCAAAATGTCTGGCAGTTCCTCTGCGCCAACTGGCTGGCAAACACCGTCTTCCATGACATGGACCACATCATCAATGCTGCTTGTAACGCGTGGAACAATCTCGTCGCACTCCCAGACACCATCCGTTCCATCGGACTAAGAAAATGGGCTCATAAAGGTCAAACATGATAACCGTTGGTATTATGTGCTGTTGCCAACCGTATTGTGAACCGGATCTTCAGCGTTCTCAAACGAGGAAAGCTTTACGAACTGCGGGACAGGGAGGGAAACAGTATCACCCTCTGTGAAGCAAAAGCCATCATTCTGGAGCGCTATACTGTTGGAGAAAACATCAGAGCAGGACGCCGTTCCAACCGGATCGAAAAGACCCTTTGAAACCGGAAAAATTGCTTGCGCTCTCGGTACAAGATCACGTCTCCATCGACCGGAAGTTTCGGTTCATCCTGAAATGGAAGACAACGGATGCCGCCGCCAGTGATGGCGCGCGATTGAGAGAGGGGCTGCTGGATAAAGCCAATATGGCCTCAACCAACGATTCTTCGATCCCTCCACATTTTTAAACCGATGGGTACCCCACGAGTCAGATCAAACAACCGTTGGTATCAGTTCTCGGTGAAAATCAACACTCCACGTATTTGCGTAACAAAGCCGGCTATCCTGACAAACTCATGTCCGAATTGAGCAACTAAAAGACCAGATTGCGGGATTGGAATTTTTTTACGGAAGAGGCAAATATGCGACTGATTCGCATTATCGGAATCATAGCTAATTCCAATGTCAGAGAAATTTGTGTGAGGTAGTGGTAGGATTTTTTGCGAAATGAATTGCAAGACAAACACCTATCAGTCGCGATTTCTTGTGAAAGTCGAACGAAGACAAGTAACAAGTGATGAGTTGCGTAATATTCTAAAAGCGTCACCACGTGATGCTGCGCGCTGCGTGTTGGTAGCTGCTGAATCGGGGATGCCTGGAGCACAAATTGTGTATGGGCAAATGCTTCTTGATGGTCAGGGAGTAGATAGAGACCATGTAGGCGCATTCATGTGGTTTGAGAAGGCCACAAAAAGCGGTGATCCTGAGGCGTTGAACATGATTGGGCGTTGCTATGAACAAGGCTGGGGTGTCGAACAGAATATGACATTGGCAACAGAATTTTTTGAAAAAGCATCTAAATATGGACATCTTTGGGGGCAGGTTAATTTTGCTCAGATGTTGATGCGGCGCAATGATCCAGACAACTTCTCTCGTTGTATAAGCATGTTTCACAACGCAGCTGTAGTCGGCTCCGGTAAGGCGCAACTTAAAGCCATGAACTCTTTGGCGCGAATGTTGGAAGAAGGATGGGGATGTAATGCGGATCCTGAGCGTGCTGCCTTTTGGTACATTCAAGCTGCACGCCGCGGGGATCATTGGGCTCAGTATAATATTTTCACAATTCTTTACAAAAAAAATAAAAAACAAGAAGCCATTTCGTGGCTTAAAAACGCGATTTCGATCAGTGACAATGGTTTTCGACGTCGTATTGCTGCTCTGCTGCTGGCTCGACCTGAGGAAGACTTGCGCCGGCAAGGACTTGATGCACTGGCGCTATGTGCGGAAGGCAAGTTGCCTGAAGACCTCTATGCATATGCTGTAGCGCTCAATGACGGAGTGGCGGGGTCGCCTGAACCACTTAAAGCGCTGTTATTTTTTCGGGAAGCAGCTTCTGCAGGCCATCCAAAAGCCACCTTACATCTGGTGCAATCAAGTAAACCACAAAATGCTTACAGTTTTTTGCGAGTAATGAACGCTGCCATACATCGTTTGCCCTTTTTTGCATAAGGACAAGAACATGAGACGTATTAATCTTTCAAGCACTTCACTTACAAAAGTCGTAGCATCTGCTGGTCTTGCAAGTGGTTTGTTTTTTGTTGCAACGTCCGAAGCTGACGCGCAGAAAGCATCGCCTTCTTTTGGGCATCCAGATCAATCGGACGAAAAAAAGACAGCTCAGCCTCTTAATGTAGCTCCAATAATGCTCCCAAGTATTAAGGTTGGTGGAGAGAGTCATTCTAACACAAATGTTTTAAACGGCGATCTTGGATTAAGTCGGCTACCAGACTCCCTGCACGACACACCTCAGACTGTGGTCGTTATTCCCCATGTCATGATAGAACAACAGCAGGCGACGACAGTAAACCAGGTGCTTTCTTATGTGCCAGGCATTACGGTAGCTACCGGAGAAGGCAACGGTGGAATTAATGGAGATCAATTCCGTATCAGGGGTTTTGATGCCTCAGGTGACATTTATGTCGACGGGTTGCGTGATTTCGGATCATACGTCAGGGATGATTTTACTGTTGAAGATGTGGAAGTTATCAAAGGGCCAACCTCCGCAAGCTTTGGAAACGGGTCGTCTGGGGGCGTCATTGAACTAAAAAACAAGAAAGCTCATTTGGGAACAGAATATAAAGCAGATATTTCAGGAGGTTCAGGACCATATGGGCGTGGCGTAATTGATATCAATCAGCAGATCAATAACACCACGGCATTTCGTCTGGTTGGCATGCTTCATGGTCAAGATGTCGTCGATCGTAACCATGTTTATTCTGATCGATGGGGTATTCTTGCATCTCTTGGTTTCGGTCTAGGAACGGATAATCAGATAACTTTTGATTATTTTCATCAATATAGTAAGCGACGCCCTGATTTCGGTGTTCCCATTCCTCAGGGTAATCTAGTTTCCGGTGCTATGGAACCAGTTACAGAAGATGGTGTATCTCGTTCCACATATTTCGGTCGTGATACTGATCGTCAGACACAGAACGCGGATGTTCTTAGCGCGCACTACCGGGGTAAAATATCTGATTGGTTGACCATCAATAACGACACGCGTTTTGGTGTATATTCTTACGATATGCGATTTACACCTTCGAAATGTCAGGGCGGCTTTAGTTATCCGACATATCAATATGATTCATGCCAGTTGGACGTCGCACAAGGAAATCTCAACACGCCTTATTCAATCTGGTATATGCCTGGCAATGCTCAGAGAAGCTATGGAGGTGAAAACGTTACTACCGTACGCGCAAATTTCAATACATTTGGTGTAAGGCACGAGCTTATTGCAGGTGTGGATGTCTATTCTCAACATACCTCTTTTGATTTCTATAATTTTGATCAAACTACCGGTCCAGCAGGAACGTTGATTAACCCTATCTATCATCTGTCTCAAAAGCCGTCAGTATCCAAGCTGCATGCAATTGATGCTACCAGTTGGGATGTAGGTCCGTTTATAAGCGATCGGTTCTGGGTTCTCAAAACACTTTCGTTCTTGGGAAGCGTCCGATGGGATCATTATCAAGTTAAAGGACGTACAAATAATGGTTATCCTGGTGTTCCGATGTTACCTATTCACTCTTCATCGGAACTTGCTAGTCCCAGAGGCTCCGTAATCTGGCAACCAGATAAGCATCAGAGCTATTATTTTAACTTCGCTCGCGGTTTTACGCCTGCTGGAAGCAATATTACCTCATTCAGTACGAGCAACGGTATTCAGGCCGGAGGTCCCAGTCCATCGCTCAAACCCGAAACGAGCTACAGTTATGAAGTTGGTGCAAAATTTAATGTCCTTCATGATCGTTTGGGCCTGACGGCTGCGGCGTTTCGGGTAGATAAGAATAACGCTAGTTATACAGATCCTACGACAGGAATGCAGACGAAAACCGGTGAGAGCGTTACCGTACAAGGATTTGAAGCCGGTCTAACTGGAAGAATTACGCCAGCATGGGATATGCAAGCCTCTTATACTTACATGGACAGTAAAATCACAAGTTCATCTGGGGGCGGGTGGTATTATTCCGCAAGTGCTGTCGGCAATAGGGCACCATATGTTTCTCGTCACTCGCTCTCTCTCTGGACAACTTATGATATAAAATCATTGTTTGCTCATGTTCGTGGGCTTTCTCAAATGCCAGGCTCTCTTGTTGTTGGAGGAGGTTTCAATTACAGGTCTGCGTATTACGTTGATGATGCCATGCTTATGCGTATTCCCGCTTATGTAAGTGCGGACGCGATGATTTCATATGATCTTAGCCATTATCACGCTGCGGTAAATGTACAGAATCTGAATAATGCTCTGGCATATTCATCAGCATTTAGTAGCGGTTACGCAACTCCCGTCGCAGGACGTACAGTCATTGCCACATTCGGTATAAGGTTTTGAAGAGCTATGCTGGTCAAAATACCTTCTCTTTTGTCCACTGAAGAAGTTTCCTTCGTGCGCAAGATTATGTCTGACGCAGAACTGGTAGACGGTCGCGTTTCTGCTGGAGAACTGGCAGCAAAAGCTAAATATAATTTGCAGTTGGAAGAAGGATCTGCTGCTGCCCGGGAAGCTGGGGATGTTATCTTGCGCGCTTTAGGTAGAAACGCTTTGTTTAACAGTGTAGCCGTTCCGCTTCGAGTGCTTCCTCCAATGTTTAATCGTTATGATGTAGGGATGAGATTCAGTGCTCACGTTGACGGTGCTATCCGCGCTGTACCAGGCGCAAACATGAGAATGCGCGCTGATCTTTCCTCAACGCTATTTTTGACAGATCCAGAAGATTATGATGGAGGAGAACTACTAATAGAAGATGATTATGGAATTCAGGAAATTAAACTTCCAGCTGGCGATATGGTAATTTATCCGGCAACAAGCCTACATAGTGTTAGTCAAATTACCCGAGGTTCACGTTGGTGTTCTTTTTTCTGGACTCAGTCACTTGTGAAGGAAGATGGACTTCGAAATATTCTTTACAATTTGGACTGTGCTATTATTGAAATACGTAAATCTTTGGAAAAAGAAACACACGGTGTTCTTAAGTTGACAAATGTATATCATAACTTTCTTCGAAGATTTGCAGAACTATGACCACACATTCCAACGATCATTGCATATGCTATTTTTTTACATGATTAATAATGATGCTCCATGTTTGTCGTGAGTCTGATATCAATATGGCAACGTTGGCTGACTGCTTTGATGCAGCTAACCATGACAGGGTTTGGCTAGTCGGGTAGAAGTAAATCACCCTGATTTTTTTGTAAGTTATTCTTTTTATTCCTCTCATCGTGACTGTCGTCTGCCAGATCCGTGCGTGGCGCAGACCGTCTTCCAAAGGAGGTCTCTCATGACCGATCTTGCGCCTATTTCCTTTTCCCCGTGGGACATGTTCCTCAACGCCGGTCCCGTGGCCCGCTGCGTGATGATCCTGCTGACTGTGGCCTCTTTGCTGACCTGGACAATCTTCATCGCCAAGTCGGTCGAACTGCTGCGCGTGCGGATGAAGCTGACAAAAGCCGAACAGACGCTGGAGCAGGCCAATACGCTGGACCTCGGCGAGAAAGGCACCCGTCAGAACGGTATCGCCCACACACTGGTCATGGCGGCCGAAACCGAACGCAAGCGCTCAGCCGACATCCCGGATGACAGCGAGGGGCTGAAGGAGCGCATTGTTCTGCACCTTGAACGGCTGGAAGCCACTGAGGGCCGCAGGCTCATGCGTGGCACAGGCGTGCTGGCCACCATTGGCGCGACGTCTCCTTTCATCGGCCTGTTCGGCACGGTGTGGGGCATCATGACCTCATTCACCGGTATCGCGGCCAGCAAGGCGACCAGTCTCGCCGTAGTCGCGCCCGGCATTGCCGAGGCCTTGCTGGCGACTGCGCTGGGGCTGGTGGCAGCCATCCCGGCCGTGGTGATCTACAACCATCTCGCCCGCCAGACCGCTTCGTGCCGGGCGCAGGTGGCGGACCTCACCGCGTTGGTCATGCGTCTTGTCTCGCGTGATCTGGGGCGCATGCAGGCGCTGACGGCCAGCGGACAGGTGGTGCGGCTTGGCGCCTCGCGCGACAGCCGTTCGGTGGCCGGGGAGTAAGCGGCATGATCCGCATCCGCCACACCGATGAGAACCCGCACGAGGCGAGCGAGATCAACGTCACACCGTTCATCGACGTGATGCTGGTCCTGCTGGTGATTTTCATGGTCACCGCCCCGCTGACCACGGTGAACGTGCCGGTGGACCTGCCGTCCTCGACCGAAAAACCGACCCCGCGCCCGGATGATCCGGTGTTTCTCACCGTCAAGGCCGATCACGGTCTGGCGCTGGGTGAGGATGATATCAGCACCGATGCACTTCCCCGAGCGCTGGAAAGTGCGACCAAGGGCAACAAGGACGAACGCATTTTCCTGCGTGCCGACAAAACCGTGGATTACGGCACGCTAATGGGCGTGATGGATAGACTGCGGTCTGCTGGATACCTCAAGGTCGCCCTGGTCAATCTGCAGGGACAGGAAGAAGGCAGTGAAGCTGGCTCCATGCCTGTACCGTCCGGCAACGCTGCTGTGCTGGAATCCGGAAAAACACCGTGAGCAGCACCGCGGACATGGTGCAGGGTGAGGCTGTCGAAAGCTCCTCCATGTCCTTTGCCGACTGGCAACGGGGGCAGTTGCGGCAGTCCAGGCGCGAGGACACGATAAGATGGGGCCTGTCCTTCCTTGCCGTGTTCGCCGTCAGTGGCGGCGCGGTCTGGTGGATCATGCGGCTGCCCCCGCCGGTCATGGCCGTGCCTGAACCGCCACCGACTGCGATTGCCATCGATATGGCCCCGGAACCGGTCTCCACACCAACCCCACCCACCAATCTGCCACCGGGACCGCAGCAGACCCAGTCCATTCCGTATCCGGCCCCGGTCGAACCGCCAAAGATCACCGCTCCGCCGTCACCCGCGCCTAATCCGCCAGTGCCAGTTCCCAAGCCCGAAAAGCCAAAGAAACTGGTCAAGAAACATAAGCCAGTGCCGATACTCAAGAAGCCGATCCCGGACAAGACGCCACCAGTCGAGGCCACGACCGCGCCGCCATCCTCAGAAGCGCCTCCAGCGCCCGCACAGGCCGCTCCGGCTCCCGGTGCGTCGTCTTCAAAAGACTCGCACGACCCGGTGACCTGGCAGGAGGCTTTGCTGGCGCAGCTTGAGAAATTCAAGCGCTACCCGTCCGACGCCATGGCCGATCATCAGGAAGGTGTGCCGATCGTGACCTTCTCCATGGACCGCAAGGGTCATGTGCTTTCTGTGACACTTTCCAGCTCTTCCGGCCATCCGCTGCTGGATCAGGAAGCTATCGCTCTCCCCAAACGCGCCCAGCCGCTGCCCATCCCGCCGGACAGTGTCGCGGGGGATCCCATTACCCTGACGGTCCCTGTCGAGTTCTATATTCATTCCGGTGGGAACTGAGGTTTCTGCCGTTTCCTTATCTCTGGTCGTGACAGGATCAAAACCATGCTTGCTTTCTCCGAACATCGTCGCTCTTCGCCATCCCTGAAAGAACTCCGCCCCGGCATGGGCGCTAGCCGTAGCGCAGTGCGCAGGCTGGAAGAACGTAGCGAAGAAGTCGGCATCAAAATGACCGATCTGAGACGCATCCTGTTTCACGGTATTTTGGAGGCTGGCCCACGGGCAACAGCGGTAGAAATTTGGAAAACACTAGGGCAAATCATGGAGCGTGGGCACGTCCCTTCACAGGGTTCGATCCAGCGCAATCTGAGTCTGCTTTTGGAGCGGGGTATCCTACGTCGCGATGTCACGCCTGACCGGCAATGGCTCTACAGTGTGACCCCTGAACGCAAGGCGGCGGTCGCGATTACCTTTGTGGAAGTCGGGACGGGGCGGAAGATCGACTGTCACGCACCTGAAGTCGCAACTCTGCTGCGCCGGGTAGCGGCTGAGCACGGACTGACCGTGCAGGATGCGGCGATCACAGTGTCGTCGAAGAGCGAGCTTGACTTGTAATTTTTTTGACCCGTGTCCGAAGCTACGGCCACTTGCTACTCAATCATGGGGCGGCTGCATATGCGCACCCGCACACCCTTCTCGACATCACAGCGGATGGACCATCTCTCTTAGCGTCTCGGCCAATTACTCACACTCGGGCTCTGGGGCCGATATATCCGACTTTCTCGGGGTTGATAACTATGAATGTGGCGTATTAGACGACGCAGGCGATTATGAACTCCATGGTCTGGCAAGCGGCTTGTTCAGTCAGATGACAATGGCAACCAAGTTAGATCGGGCTGTGCCATCAATATAGGGCGACTTAAAGCTAAGAGCTGGAGGAGGTCTATTGAACATGCTGGTAAATTATAATCCACTCTGGGCGCAGAGTAGTTTCATGAGCACGGTCGTGTAAAACCGATAGTCATGGGAGTTGAAGTCGTTGACCATTCTCGAACGCTTAGAGTTAAACAGACCCTGTCGAGTTCAGTATCGAAACAGGAGAGAGGCATATAACGATGATTGTCTGATGCAACCGGCAAGTAATCGAGTGCATCGTAAAGATTTTTTGAGAAACTAATACATAAGCCCCACTCAGCGGGAAAAAATTGCAAGCACATGAAGGTAAACGTAAGGTGGTGCAAATTTCTTCGCTTGATTGCATCTGCGTGATGTAAACAGAATATAGCTCATTCAACTCCGAAATATGTTCGAATAACTGAGGCCACCTGTGGTAAATATACCAGAAGCCGATCTAGAAAATCACGATCCTCATAAGATACCGAGAGCGATCGCTGCGGTTGGAGTGGATCTTATCTCTCGAGGTTTTGAACAACCGATGCACGCACATCGAAAAGGTCAAATAATGCTCGCTATAAAGGGGCAGATAACCTGTCACATAGACAGTGGTTTCTGGATGGTTCCTCCTAGTTGTGCTTTGTGGATTCCTGGTGAGATGCACCATAGCGTCCATTGCAGCGGTAATATCGAACTTTACATTCTATTTGTTGATGAAGAGGTGATCACAAATTTACCACAAAACTGCTGCACGTTCTCGGTTTCTCCTTTGCTAGAAGAATTGATTGCCGAGGTGTCCCGTCTACCGCCGCTCTACGATACGGCTGGAGCGGATGGCCGCCTTGTTCAAACCATGATTGACCAAATTGTAAAAGCACCCGTCGAGTGTCTTCATTTACCCACACCGTCCGACCCGCGGCTTAAGCAGATTGCAGCAGGCCTCATGAAAAACCGCGCCGATCGTCGGACGATTGGCCAATGGGCCCGCACATTGGCAATGAGCGAGCGAGGTTTGTGTCGGCTCGTGGTTGCCCAAACAGGCATGAGTTTTGGTCGTTGGCGTCAGCAATTCCATATTATGTTCGCAATCGAGCGATTGATCGAAGGCTGCCCTGTTCAGGTTATCGCGCATGAGCTCGGCTACGAAAGTTCCAGCGCATTCATTACCATGTTCAAGAAAGCTCTTGGTCAACCTCCGCGCCAGTATCTGAGCTCCCGGCGCGCTTCAGCTAAGATAGACCGTTAGCTGTCAGGTAATCTGGTAGCGTCAGCGCAAAAATTACCGATTAGCGCGCAGGGTGCTGCTAAGCGGACGCCGGCATTGAACAAGGGGCCTGAGGTGGCTCTAATGTTTTGTAACACTCGAGATGTGGCAAACACGTTTTCGTAATGTATTAATCTTGCCAAATTGTTGTGCATGATAGCCAAAATACATCCTAGAGTTCGCCCAATCTTTATGAACCTGCTACGGCTGAGAAAGATATTAAGTGCATAGTCTTGGTTGACTCGTTTTCGTAGAGGAGTCTGGCTAGTGCCGCAGTTCAGGTAATCGACTTTATAATACAGATAATCTTGAAGAAGTATGTCAATGAGTGGTGACGGATATTATGTTCGAACAGGATGATTTTGGTGTAATATTAGGATTGCTGGCCAACTTCGTTGCGATCTCATTTCTAAATATCGAATATAGGATAATATCACAACAAGTGGTTTTCAGAATAATATCTTTTATTGTTCTGGAATTTTTATCGTTGTATCTAATGATTGGTGCTCTTGGCCCAGTTCTCGGCGTTCTAGTTGGGGTCATAGGATTTTGCCTGAGCGGGTTCAGTCTTGTCATTGTCAATGTGGATTATCGACCAAAGAAACCTTTGCTACGTCGTTCAGCAGCTAAGTCCGTCCGTCTCTTTTCTAGAACGCACATCTGGAGAGGCTCGGTAAGAGGATTATCAGCACTTGTTGTCGCGTCTCTAACAGCATTATTACTAAGCGCTGCTTATGCGAGCCTGCCGCTGGGAACTCGACTTGATCGGGTTGTAAATGGAGTTTTAGTTACTCCCTTTGTTTGGGTCGCCCTGGGTTTATGGGTAATTGGTGATCAACATATCCGACGACCACTTCTCTCTATGGTCGTCTTATGCATGTTCGCAGGGTTCATTATCTTTCTGAGGGCTTTTGTATGAGTCGGCAATTGCGTAAACCTGTATTAGCGGTAATTTGGCCTTTTAGACGATGGCTTGCTGCGATAGTTGCCGCACATTCAGCGCTCGGTTTACTCTGCGGAAGTTTTATGTATCTTGTCGCGCTCAGTGGCAGTGTCGCATTGTTCTCCGATGAGATCAGATGGTGGGAGCAGCCGTTTTTTCCGGTCATGACAAGTCTCAAATCAGGATCGATCGATGTCGCTGTTGCTGATCTTTCGCACCAATATCCTAACCTTTCTCATAAATTAGTCTTAATTCATCTCCCAACATCGCGGGAGCCTTATACGACTATCGCGGTTGGCGAGCATAATGCCGATGGCAGCAAAGGCTGGTATATCAGTGCGGATGGACGTTTAGTTGCGCCGGTCAAGCATGAGTTTTCCGAGTTCATTGTGGCGTTACATACTAGTTTGATCATGGAGCATGGGGCAGGAAGGATGCTCGTTGGTATTATCGGGATCGCATTTCTTTCGCTCATCATGTCCGGAATTTTGGCGCAGACGCAAATATTTAAAAATGCGTTTACTCTCCGTGTCGGAGGAAACATCCAGCTTCAAGCTATAGATTTTCATAATCGTATTGGAACATGGGGTGCGCCTTTCTTTCTTCTTATGGCGCTTACTGGTAGCATTCTGGGTCTTTTTTTTGTGCTGTTAAGTGCTCCAGCGACTACCGCTTATAGAGGCAATATCATGCAGGCTTTTACGGAGCTTGCTGGTCCCACATCAGGACATGGACTACACACATCTCCGGAGCCGCTCTCAATGCTGCTTCATCGTATCATTATAGATGAGCCGGAATCTGAACTCAAAAGCGCGGCAATTACTAATTTCGGGACTATTACTGAGCTTATTCGTATCACCGGGGTATCGAAAAATGACGGTATAACTCCCATGCAGATAGTGTTCGATGGACGTGGTCGAAAACTGTTTGACTCCCGTATCAACAATGGTGGAGCTTCTCAGCGTTTTTTGTGGTTTCTACAACCAATTCACTATGGTTCTTATGGAGGTCTTATTATCAAAACTGTGTATTCTCTTTTCGGATGGGGACTATGTTTCATGACATCTTCTGGCATGCGAATATGGTTTGCTCGCCGATCAAATCGAGGGGTAGCGGTACCTAAGCTGGAAAGGTTATGGGATTCGATCTTATGGGGTCAGGCTTTCTCACTCTGCATGGTCGCTATTGTCGCGTTATTTCCGGACATAAAGATAACATCAGGGATGACTTGGCTAATTACGAGCATCGGATTAGGTGCGCTTTCGATTATGATGCGTAATAGAGAACGATTAATGACGTTTCTTATGTTTATGGGCTCTTGTGCGCTTTTTTCCACTGTTATTATTCATGCTATAAAAATATATCGGTATTCTTCAATTGTATGCGACATCGAAATTATGGATGTTATACTTTTATTGATTGCCTTAATAATGGGGGCGTATGCATTTATCCGATGCTTTTCTCCTTTATTGGCGAACAAAACACTGACGTGCCCCCCGAAAATGTAACCATTTAAAAGTAGAGTCCGATCGAGAAGGATACGGACGAATGAAGCGCAGTCGTTTTACGGAAGAGCAGATCATAGGGATCCTGAAGGAACAGGAGGGTGGGCTGAAGGTTTCTGATCTTTGCCGCAAACACGGGATCAGTGATGCGACGTTTTACAAATGGAAGACCCGCTATGGTGGTCTTGAGGTATCCGAGGCCAAACGGCTGAAGGCGCTGGAAGATGAAAACATCCGCCTGAAACGTCTTCTGGTGGATGCTATGCTGGATAATGCGGCCCTAAAGGAAATCGTTGGAAAAAAGTGGTGACGCCTGTCGCGAAACGGCAGGCGGTCCGGGAAAATGAGCGTCTTCGCCTGGAAAACCGTGTCCTGCGGGAGGAGAGGGAAATATTAAAAAAAGCCACGCAGTTCTTCGCGAGCCAAAAGACGTGAGGTTTGCGTTTAT
>NZ_JOMN01000030.1:0-15707 GCF_002153485.1 Acetobacter sp. DmW_043
TCCGCTTTGTCGACCGGGATTTCTGGCGGCAGATCGTCCTGAACCTGCCAGTTGTGCATTTTTCTGGAGATTACCACGGCTCGCTGTCCTGAGCCAGAGTCGATGGGCCTGTTCCCGAGTGTTGAGCTTACACCGGTTCGTCCGGGCGATAGCGCGCGATTCATGGGCACGTATCCACAACCGGATTGCCGACACTTTTCTGAGCGGATGTAATGGATCTCTGAATGTGATGATGAATACTTTCAGTTATTATAAAACGTGATCTTCCTATTTGGATCGTTACTATTTTTCCTGATGCAGAAAGACGATATGCTGACCTGCGTGAAATACCGAAGCAGCTGCTGACTTTTGAAATGGAAAGAATGACCGGAAGACTGCGGTAAGATATCATAAAGTTTCTGAACCAGTCTGCATTTTGGTCAATCGAAGACTGTGCTCTCACTTGCCTGACGATAAATTCGCGTACAGAATGCGATGTAATCAGCCGTCGACCTGCAATGCGACATGATAAAATATCGCCGGATCTGACAAGTCTGTATGCTGTTTCGCGTGAAAATCCGAAGAAATCAGCAGAATTTCTGATCAGAATTATTTCTGGAAAATCGAATGTGTCCTGCATCTCTCTACTTTCAACCCGAACTTCGTTGAAGGCAGCTTCGATGCGGGTAATGGAAACAAAAACTGCAAAAACCGTTGCATTTTTCGTTATCGAAACAAAAAATAGCCCTGCATAATGTCGCGGCCTGCCACTCCGGTCACATCGCACTCGTATTTTCTGCTGTTATTCTGCAAAAACAGACTGGAGAGAGATTTTCCCGTTCCCGCGTCCGGTCCGACCGGTTCGCGAAGAAAAAGAACTGAATTCTGCTTTACAGACCGCGCTGGGCACACGCCGCCTGTGTCGCATGGGCTACGTC
This sequence comes from Acetobacter sp. DmW_043, assembly GCF_002153485.1. Taxonomy (NCBI): domain Bacteria; kingdom Pseudomonadati; phylum Pseudomonadota; class Alphaproteobacteria; order Acetobacterales; family Acetobacteraceae; genus Acetobacter; species Acetobacter sp. DmW_043. The sequence goes on from NZ_JOMN01000030.1 coordinate 918, forward strand.
AGGAGTTTTTTTGCTTGCTATGCTGCGGTTTATAATCGCGCAGCATGCCAAGAATTTCTTTGGGAAGTGGTGGAAGAATCAGAACTGGTGATTTCATGCACGCAGATTTTTCTTTTTCTCCCATGTCTGTTGCTACCGGAGAGACAGCAGGGGAAGATAAACCGGGAGCGGAGATACCTGCTGTGTCGGCGACGTCCTTTGTCCGATCGTCATACAGGTGTGGATCATAAATGTAGCCATAAACCGGGTCCCGCCGTGCAATGGACCCGTTATCCCGAATGAAATCCAGTTCGTGCCCGATCACCTCTGGCAGAAAAAGATCGCTTTGCAGGCACGTAATATCCGCAGCCTGGAACAGAGCCCGGCTTCCCGGGGCAGAAGGCTTTTTCAGACCCCAGTCCTGAAACCACAGCGCATACCCAAGTGTCGCCCGGGTCATGCCCCCATCCCGTGGATCGTCCATGAAACTCCGGCCCGCTGTCAGGAAGCCAGGATCAGTTTCACATGTCGGGCGATAGGGCGGCCACACGTCGTTCGTGGGATGTATCGGCAGATAGGCACGGCAGGCCAGAACGTCCATGGCGGCAAGAATATGCGCGACCGGTCTGAAATGTTTAAGCATCTCGGCAAGGGTACGTTTGCTGAGATGAGTCTTTTCTCTCTCCCTGGCTTTCAGTCTTCTTTTTCTTAGCAGGCGCGAGGGAGTGGAGGGCTCCATGACATAATCATCAATAGTACTGAATGGATCAATCCCCCTGCGACCAGCCTGAAACACGTGCAGGCAACGCTCCCACGATATGGGTATGTCGGGATGATGCAGTGACAGACGGGCGGCGATATGCACCGCCCGACCAATGTAGCGGCAACCCTCCTCAATGATGGTGGACCGGATCGCACTGTATTCTGAAAAACCGTACCGTGGCATGGCCGTTTTCAGCCTCGTGCCGATATCGGCAATTTGCATCTGCAACCGCCAGAGATCATGCTCCTGATAGAGGTTCTGGAGTTCGAGAGCCTTGTCGAGACTGCTGAGCGGCTGTGCGTGGATCTGATCGTGCAGCTTCCGCCTGACCGATCCAAGGTCATCCAGTGTCCGGAGGTCGAACGGCCTGAGAAAATCCAGGAACTGTCGCCCCGATGTGCGCTGGCAGGCCAGTAACTGCAGATGCTGCCGTTCGAGAAGCATCATTTCCAGATGGAGACAGTCGTCCGTGACAGGAGATGATCTGTCACGGCTATCCGACCACATGCTGCCGTATTTCTGCAGCCTGCTTCGACGCCCGGCTGTAAAGTTCCTTTCGGCTGCGACGAGGAGACCCTGAAGAGCAAAATTGTTGCTCTCACCTGGCTGATTGACATCGAAGAAAACTGTAACTTTTTCCGACGTTTTTCCTGTTTTTCTCATGGACAGAACCGTTTCCCCGCAGTCCGGTCAGTCCGTCAGATCCGGTCCGCTTCTCCTGCGTGATGATGCCCGTACGACCCTGTGCGGTTCCTGCTGGATAATCCTGCTGCGCTCATGATCAGCCGGACGCGTCCGGCGCGCAAAACGCGCCAGAAGAAGACGGTCGCACACTGCGCAAACAGCTTCAACCTCAAAAGCCGCAAGTGCGTTGGACAGTTCCTCCTTTTTCAGGTGAAGAACATCAGCGTCACGGCCTGCATCGATTCCCATATCATGAAGATCGTCGCGGAGAGAATCAAAAACACCCGTTCTGTCGGAAGAACGCGTGGGCAGAATGATAGACAGGACATTATCCGGGGCTGCATTCCCGATACCTGCCAACTGGAAAAGCCAGTCGACACGGCGCGATACAACACCGTTTCCCGCCGGATCCAGTCGGCGGGCATCCTGTTTGCGCCACATCTCGCCCTCGTGGAGAGCGGCGGCACGCGCCATTGAAATAGAGCCGTTCCGTTCCATCTCCGCCTTTGCAACGGAGCCAAAATATGCGTCGGAGCCCCATTCGGGGATATCCTCTTCCGTCAGTTCGCGTTCGACCCGGCGCCAGAGAGTCTGCGCACCATTCTCTGTCCGGCGCCGGGCTTCCCCGAGCGCCCTGCGCAGGCGCCAGTGACGCAGTCTGTCACGGAATTTTCCAAAGACCTGTCCCATACCTCTGGTAAGGTCTTTTACAAAGGCTGAAACCAGCGTCTCTGTCCTGCCGGTTGCGGCCTTTATGCCGGACAGTTCCTCCCTGATGGCATCTGCCAGCGGATATACAGGCCCAGCGGACTGGTTCCGGCGATGGCGGGCAATAGCCGGGGTCAGAGTGGGAGGGTTTCCCGCCGCGCTGCGCCGTTCGACTGACAGCATTGCTCCCTGAAAGTCGCGAAGGGTCTGCTGGCGCACCTCACACACGCTATCAAGCAGTCCGAGGGCGGATGATCTTTTATCCCGTCGCTTCATATTGCGCGCCATGTTGTCAAGAATATCGGCCTGCCTGATGGGTCGCGAATCTCCCAGTGGGCGACGACCGGCGATCTCCCGGCGCTCCGCCCCTTCCGAGGTGACCAGCCAGGTCCGCTCCCGATGCCGGCTTCCCTGTGTATAAGCACGATGGGCATCTATAGCCTTTGAACCGCACGGCATAGCCTCAATATGTTCGGTGCTCGTCAAACCCTGGGTGGCATCAATGGAGAGCACATCTCCATAACCAAGGCGGATACGACCGCTGTCTGGAGCAGCCAGGGTCTTCCATGTCACGAAACCTTCCGTACCCTGACCGTTACGCAAACTGATGCCATCAGAATCAATCGCGATAACTCTCAGTACACTGCCGTTATTTCCAAGGATCCCCCGCTTCCCATCGGTGCGATGACAGTTTGTGCGGGCAAACAGTCTGACGCGGTCTCCCACAGCCAGTGTCATGTCATATGTAACGCCGTGCTGATCGACCGCCTCAACCACGGTGGCATCCTCACCAATTTCACCCATCTGGCGGCGACGCTCCCGAATGACGCGCGCAAGATTCCGTGCCTCTGCATTGGTCGGCGCGCTGACCGTTAGTGAGAAATTCTGTCGTGCCCGACCGGACTGATAGCGCTCCAGCCAGAGATCCGCGATGCGGGACATGACTGTTCCACTGTCTCCCGATGCCATCAGAAGTGTCTGATCGGCCCATTTCCGCTGCAGGGCCTCCCGTGTATTGCCGTCGCGCAGCATGAGAGCTGTGGTCCGCTCGCGTTCACTCTGCTGGCGGACGCTTGTGAGCAGTTCCGGCAAGGCGTCAGTGCCAAGAGCACGCCGAAGCAGATCAACAACGGGTCCGGCCTCCACCGCCTGACATTGCAGGGGATCGCCAATCATCACGAGACGAAAGCCAGTTTCACCGCGGGCACGCAACAGATCCAGAAGCTGGGTCGTACTGAGCAGGCTCAGCTCGTCAAGAACGACCACGCTGGCGGCATCCAGAGTAATCCTGCCTTCCTGGATGTCTTTTAAAAGAGGATGTGTTGCACGGAGATTCTCCCGGTCGATCCCCGCACCAGCCAGATCTTCCGCCTGACGCCAGGCTACCGCCGTGCCCCAGATTGTGCGACCCGCCTGATGCCAGGCCTGCACGAGAGGTCTGAGCAGCGTGGTTTTGCCAGAGCCCGCGACGCCGACCAGAACCGACAGCCGACCCTCTGCTCCCAGAGCGTGCATGGCGCGACGCTGGCTTTCCCCGTGCTCCCCATTGAAATCCAGACCCGTCGCGGCGATGCCTGCCTCGATCTGTCCGGCAGATAATGCCCCGCTCCGGTCGGACGCTGCCTGACGCGCCAGTCGGATCAGGTCATTTTCACGATCGACATGGAGTTGTGTTGTGACACGCAGACGTCTCTCTCCCACAGGGTCGATGTCCTCCACCCAGATCAGGGATGTCTCCGCCCCGTCATGCCGGAAACGACGTGCTGCCAGCATGGAAAGCACGGCAGCGACATCGCCAGCGTCCCGGATACCGGTTTCGACCAGAGCTCGCACCGCGCAGATGCGGGCATCACTTTCTTCCAGCACGGCTTTCTGCCGGAACCGTTCCGCAAGCAGATCGCAGGTCAGAGCGAACGCTGCCTCCACATGCTCATGTGCTACGGATGCCTGTGTTGCGGACCGGTCGGCTTTCCCCACGAAAAGCGGTACTGTCCAGCCGAGCGCGTCAGCCTGACGTTGCCACACTTCAAAATCAGCAAGATCATCCTGTTTGACCTGACGCGGATCACCCTGCGTCCCCTGTTTCAGCAGGGCGATACGGCGGAACTCATCAAGGGATTCCCAGTCGAGACCCTGGGCCTTTGCATAAGTACGAGCGGCGAAAAGTCCGCCCTGTGTACGCTTTGAAAATGCCTCACGGACAGTTTCCGGAACCACCATCAGACGTGCGGCTCCCGTTTTGCGATCGAGTTCGACTTCCGCACCAAGCGCCCGCAGATTCTGCGCAAGAAAAGCCTGATACAGCGCCCCGAGTTCCTTGACCCGCCCTGAAAGTCGTTTGAGATCCAGTCCGCCGACACGGCCGCTTTCGGTGAGTACAACGTTGGGAACGACCGTATGAGTATGAAGCTGCGGGTCTCCCGGCACGCGAAGGGTAAAGCGGCGCGTAAAGGACTCTCCGGATACTGCATCAACATCGGGCAGCTCAACGGTCGGACGACTTGTGAAATGATCGAAGCGCAACCAGCCGATCTGTCCGGCCTCATAGCCCTTTTTGCCAGCCTTGCCCTTGCGGGCACGACCGATTTCATGGCGCACCTGTCGCATGACGGTATCCACGGCATCACGGTGAGCCTGCAGAATCATGGCCCGTTCGGCCTGGGTCCGGGCAAAAGCCCAGGCGAGTGAAACGGACTTGTCGGCAGACCACGTCAGATCAATATAACCGATCCTTGCTTTCGAGGCGGTGACAGCGTCCAGGAAACTGCGTCTGTCGAGTGGCTTACCGTCAAAGCTCCTGCCCGCTGCCAGCCGGACGAAAAGCGTTGCATCAGGCTGACATCCGGCAGGAATACCATACAGACTGAAAAGACGTTCTGCTGCTCTTCTGCTCTGGCTTTGCATGCCAGAGATAAAATCGTCGCCGGAGCCACAAAGCAGATCCGATGCCTGTCGGAGACATTTTTCATCCGGCCAGTCCTCACCGGAAAATCCAAGGCTCTCCGCAATACTTCTGCTGCCTGCCTGAATCTGTTTGCCCTCGACAGGCTTTCCATCCGCACGCAGGCCCGCCAGAAGGCAGGCGATCCCGTCGCGTCTGACAGCACGACCAGGCGTCAGGCCCAGAAGACCCAGCATGTCGGGTTCGATGTCGTTTCCGATTTCAGCTGTAGAAACATCATTCTTTTCAGCAGAAGGAGTCTGGTTATAGTAACGCGCAAGGGCCGCCTGCGAAGCCGGGACCGTCTGCTCCAGAAGATGATCTGCCATAAACACGGCAGCAGAAGGCACGCCCGCAACACCGGTGCGATACGTCAGCACCGCTATGGTCCTTCATCCAGAATGCCGGGCAGCTCGGCTTCAAGAGTGTGCATCATCAGCGCGGGTAAATTTGTCAGTCGGTCATTGAGTGCTTCTACACTTTGACATTGATATCTCAATGTAACTGAAATATCTTTGAGAACTGTGAGAAGTTCACTTTCTCCGGTTCCGGGGCCGTCCAGAGCATGCACCAGAGCGACGAGCATCTTTCCGTGAAGTTCCTGTGTTTCGCTTATCGCACGCAAACTCTCAACAAGAACCTGAAGTTGATTCTTCTCAGTTTTCATCGCCAGATCGCCTCTGAAGACGGTGGTCCTTTCGGTGCCAGTAGCGGGATCGTCATATCTGGCGGATGGCCCTGTGGAACCGGGATCCTGACAGGAAGCCAGCATCCCAGTTGATCCGCAAAACCACCAAAATTAAAAAATGTATTCTTATAGCAATTATCAAGACTATGCGTATCACCCAGCCGATTGAGACGGATAATCTGCGCCCATAACTCCAGCTCCTTTGGCCGTCCGAAAAACAGTTTTGCAGCATCTGTTGCGGTGGATCGAAATTCAGTGAGTGTGAGTTCGGCTTCGTGCGCTTTATCCGCAGCACCAGCATTATATCCGTGCCAGTGGCCTATTGAGTAAGTCGCAATGACTCCGATGAGCAACGTCGCTACAAGAATGCAGATAGTCCGCGCTTCAATGAGTTTTACCCGTTTTGTTAATGCACTTTCACTTTCTCTTGCGATTATATTGCCGATATCTGAAACCATTTTGACCTGAAGTGTCGCTGCGAGAGTGTTCAGCCGCTCGGTCTCCTTCTCAGAAAATTCAATTCTTTTATGCAATGCATACGTTATTTCATTTTCTGCCTTGATATAAAGTTCACCGAGATGGCTCTGTTGATTGCGCAGTGCTTCGAGCGAAGCCTGCCACGCAACAATGAGTGGCATAACAGGATCATCGTCCCGCATTCCGTGGTGACGTGCCACTTCAATCAGTGACTGTCCTGTCTGCGATGTTTCATCATTCTCCGTCATGAAAGGAGAGGTAGAAACGGGCATATCCATGTTCTCCTTTCCGCACCTTATGGAAGCCAGTGCTGCACTTCCGAAAATGCTTTTTTCATATTGTCCCGCCACATCCTTGTTCTTTGCCGATCGATCAGGCCAAGGGGAGGCAGGTTATCTTTTGTTTTGCCATCGATAGCTCTCATGAAGCTGAGCCTGCGGCGTTCGATTTCATGTGCGCATCCCAATGTCGGCATAACTACGATCTGACTACCACGATCGAGAATCTGTCGTATGATGTCGCTTTTTTCGATCGAGTCAGAAAATGCCGTCGCCTGTGGTATGTGTGGTGGAACACAGAACTGATTGAAAACGATAATTGTTGCATCGGGGGCAAACAGCTTGTCGGTTTCGAACGATTGTAAATATGCGAGATCATCCGTATCCGGTCCGACGAAATGGATGGCGACGGGTTGTACCCCAAGATTTTGCAGGAAAGAGACAAGAGATAATTCATGCGCTACGTGCTTGAGCGTCCGATCGCCCGCTCCGAAGTCGACAATCAGTGATTTTCGTGTTTCAATTTGTTTTTGCACCAGCCCCTCAAACCATTTCGTAATCGAAACCTGATCGGCCGACGGTGGTGAATATGCATCCTGAAAATACGTTGCGAGTGTCTGATTCGTGCAGTCTCCGTCTGCGACAATCACTTCTCGTCCCGCATTTCGGGCTTCTTCGACCGCCCAGCGTGTGAAGAAGCTTTTTCCTCTGTTGCCGCGCCCTGTCGGGAAGAGGAAAATCTGACCTGTTTCGACAGTTTGATTTTCGTCATAAGATAACCTGCCGTCATCAGTATCGTGCAGCGCATCAGATTCCATGAAAGTGTTCTTTCGTGTCTTGTGATCTGTCTGCACAAACATCATGAAACACAAAAAATAATCAATAACTATATTATACAATACAATATAAAATCGAAATGAAAATGAAATGATGAATTTTATACTTCTGTTTCTGTATGTGCCAGCTCATGTCTCATTGTGCCAGGAATGGGACTGATCAGATATGGGAAAGATTATCGAAACAAACTTCACATCGCTGTGATGTATCACCGATCAGAGCCGACCGGTCCGATCCGGGGTGGCAGACTCAGTGTTCCCGCACGAATCCTTTCCTGTGCTCTCCGCAGTTTGTCTTCTGCGGAACGGGAACTGCCGGTGATCGCCGCGTCCGGGCGGGGTGCAGCATGGCTGGTGGCAGAGTTTCCAGCCGGACGACCTGACGCTGAAAACGATTGCGCCGGGCTTGTAACAGTTTGAAGCGCGCCAGCGTCAGGGAACCGCACTCTCGGCGATACAGCCTCGCGGATGGTATGCTTTTCGTGTGCAAGTCTGCGGCGCAGGCGATACCAGGTCTGACGTGCGGTATCCGGTGACGGACTCTGGCCAGAGGCATCCTTTAGCCCGCGGGAGATAAAAAATTCTGTCAGCATACGCCAGTCCGCCCGGTTTCCGATCTCTTTCTGGAGATCGGAAAAATGATCTTTCATAAAAAATGCCAGCGTATTTCGTCCAGATGCACGACGGGCGCTGCGGATCAGACTCCCGATATCATCGTTGGCCTTCCTGGTCATTGCAGCCTCCCGTAACATGTGTCATCCAATATCCATGACTGCGTGCTGCGCCAGCGCACGGTCTGCACCAGAGCGGACAGATGTCCTGCATATCCCCAGCGATCGTTACCAGAAAACTAAAATGGAATCTGATGATCGTCTGATACAAAACCCTATGACATTTTCTGTGAAAATAGTCTTTTATTCATGTGAACTACAGAATTCTCCGGATCCGACACGATCACCCGTCTCCCCAAGACAGGTCTTTCTTCCCGTCAGCTTCAACTGACGAAAATCGGCGCTGCAACCCGGATCATAGGTGTTACAGAAACGCTTCCTGTGCGCATCAGATCCGTGACAGAAATCCTGCATAAAAATGACTACAGACCAAGGCACCTTTGGTGCGCATTTCGCGAAACAGTCTATGAGGCCGGCTCGTAGAAACAGGAACAGGAGTTTTGACGAAAGGTAAGCGTCCGAGGATTGCATAATTGACGGCAGCTTTCGCCTCATTCCGGCCGTTCGAAATATCATGGCGCAAGCCGAGAAGCAGACAGTTTGCTGTAGTTTCAGATCCAAATGGTTTTCGATCATCACAGCTCTCTGTCTTTCCTTTCGTTAAGGCAAAGAGGGATTGCGGAATGGCGGAAAGCTCCATTTGTACAATAAGCGCTTTCACGTACGAAAATTTTGTGATACAAGGGTTATCCCTGAAGCGCTAAAGAACGCGTGTGGAGGGGTGGCTAAGTGGTTAAAGGCACCAGTCTGATAAACTGGCATACCTCTTAGTAGGAGGTATCGTGGGTTCGAATCCCACTCCCTATTTGAAAGCCTGCTCCGGTAGTTGCCGTTGAGCGGGCTTTTGGTTTGAGACGCATTGTCCAGATGCCTAACTTAGAAAAGGAGGTTTTTCGACCCCTTCACTTTTTCCTTAAGTTTCAATCATATAGCGGCGCTCATAAGTCTGCCTGGAGCAGGTGATTGGAGAGGCGTTTTCCGAGGTTAGATAACAGGACGGCATCTCCGCTTCGGCGATGCTCATAGAGACTATGCGCGGTACAATCATGATCACAGACGGCATAAGCTGGGACTTGGCACGGATCATCGAGGCAAGCACATGGTAGTTCTGGCGTCATTCAAGATACGGAGGCGTTAAAGTCGTCGTGATCATAAGCTTCTGTTTGTAAGGAATCTGTATTTTATTTGAAAATTCCTCAGAACTTACTTTTTTTATTTGCGGCATTTGAGTCCACATTACCATATCCAAAGGAGCATAGTCTGCGCCAATCCAGTCCTCCGGTTTGATGTGGCTTGCATCAAAGGAATTGAATGCTGAAATAATAAATTCTGGGACTTTCTTTCCTCGTACATTAGCTGCAAATACGTTTGGCATATCACCTTGTTTTATCTCTATATTTCCAGGAATTCCCGTGACATGCTGCGACATTAAGTCATTAATAATATAGTCCATCTTATTTACTACAATAACACCATCAACATCTTTAATTTTTTCAATTCCGAACCAATTGTTTTCGGTTAATAGCCCATTAAATTGATTTACAAGAGGAGCAGTGGCTTCATACATATGTGAGTCCCAAACCACTACGAGTATAGATATTACTTCTTTTTCTTTTGAGAAAGACGAAAATTTATCTTGTGCGCTTAATAGGAAATCCTTAATTGGGTTATCTTTTGGAAGCGTGACGCCACCATATAATTCTTTAACGTTTTTAAATATTTCTGAGTGATACCTATATGGCATTTGGAATATATTATTAGTCCTTTTTGCTTTGTGGTCAATTAGAGATGGAGCCTTTACTTCAAAAATATAAGTAGTATTATCAGTTTCCACCTTGAATTCTGGACGTTTACCGTTGGGTGCTTTTGGTTCATATTCAAAAGTAGATCCCGCAGGCCAATCAATATTACAGACGCATTGCAATACAGATACTTCTGAGATTAATTGGACTAATTGCTCAAAACGCTTCGTTTTTTCATTCAAAGACAGTTCTTTTTTATATTTTATATCGAGAAAGCTTTGAATTAGTTTGGATTTTATTCCATTTTCCCTATTGTCTATATCAGATATTGCTTTCGATATAGACAAAGCTATATTTGTTGCATTATAAAAATGAAAGTCTAGTAGGTGCCTGTTCCCGGTTTTTCTTTCTTCTTCTTTTAATTTGTTTATAAAACAAAAAAAAGGTTCATAGGAAATTTTTTCGCTCATTTTATTTCCATTTACTGTTAATTAGTGGCTTATGTAATCTTTGCTAATTAAGAACACAAATGTTATCGGAGCAAGAGTAAGGCAGTTTGCTAAATTATGCTTGGCAGCTCATCTCACCCGACGCGCAGGTTCCAACAGTTCGCTATTAGAAACTTAGCCACGGGACTTGCACTGTATGCCAGTAGCATTATCTGGATACGCACGTCGAAGGCGATGACCCAAGTGCGGTAGGTCTTCTGGTAGACAGAGAATTGCACGTTGCCTCAAAACGTCGAAAACTCGTCGCTCAGTAAACTGGCTGTCCAACACCGTCTTCGACGGCATCGATCACATCATTGATGCCGCCTGTTCCGCGTAGAACAATCTTGCCGCCCTCCCTGATACCATCCGATCTATCGGACTCAGAAAGTGGGCTCACATAGGTCCGTGTCTATAACCGTTGGTATTAGCCTCTACCCAGAGCTAAGCACGAAAAATATTGGGTTTAATGGGGTAGGTAGCCTTCAAGAACGTAAACTATGCGAATAGTTATTTTCGATCATTTCCTCCCGATAAATGATCATCCGCTTTCCCCGCTTAATCGCCGGTCTGTTCAATGAATTTGAAGCAGACCGGCGGCAGTCGCCTCTTTTCAGACATTGGGGTGCAACGGCACCTCTACCCGAAGCGGACGTGGCTCATGGCACATTAAGATCAACTTCCGTCAATCCCGGCACGACTCATCCCTCTAATGAAGCGACTGGTTCAAGGAACGCCGTATCCTCACGTAAGCCGAAGCAGAGCAATAGCTCTATGCCGCTCTGGACCACATTCCCACGGCAACCTAACTTTGGCCGACTGCTCTCCGCCAAAGCCGGAGCGGGTCACATAGATATTTCGAGAGTATTTTTACGATCTATGTGTGAGTGTAAGCCTTTCAAGCCCTGTTTGCAAAGGACCTTTAGATTATCAGACATTCTCTGCCGCAGGTCACAAGGGGGCTGGAACTCCGATGATTCGATCCTGTCCTTCAAGAACAGCTCCTTGAGCGTAATAACGTACAAAGACTTCCTGAATTCTCGACACAAGGTCGTTACGCTCGCCTTCAGAGTCGTATCGAGGAACAATTAGAACGCCTATTTCGTAGCCAACCACATCTCCACCTACGTTGTGAGGATTTCCATCAGAAGTAAAAGTTAGAAGTTTTTCTTGGTCATAGGCAATCGATTCGATTCGAAAGATATCTGTGGCGGCTTGTTCGGGGGTGATCCACGCGGTTTTGATTGAACGTTTTTTCATTTCACAGCATATAATATTTTCTCTGTTGCCTCGCAGACCTCTCCCGTGCAGGACTAGGTCAACAAAAACCCGCTGGCGTCTCTGCTCGTTGTTATTATCCGCAGCAGCTTGTATTCCCTTGTAGACGCCGTCTTTAGCGCGATTATACTCAACGTCGGCGTAATATCCTTGTAAATCTTCGTCCTCAATCGCGGCCGTTTGTAGGCAGCAAGACAGACGACCGACCAGAGTCTGCTCATGAAGTCCGTGATGAAACAAAACGGAGTTTTCGTGAATTAAGGTATTTATTGCTGCGTCAATCAAGTGTCGGGGCATGTAAATTTCTTCCTGTATGTATGTTGTTTATGCGGGTTTGCCTTTCATAAGGCACCTGAAGGGATCGAAGAACCCTTGATTGATGTGCTTGGCGAGTAATTTCTGGGTTTTGGCGATTTGATTGACGGTTTTTACGATGCTCTCTGCCCTGCGTTTTGAGCAGATTGGGGCTGTACCCCGCTGAATGACTACGCGCTCGCGTTCAATCTCTCGAGGAAGAGGAAGCGGCGCATGTTGTAGACGATATTGGCCAGCCCGATCCTCATGATGGCTCGGCTGATACCGACAGTTCGGATGAATAGTCCGGTCTGTGATTTCTGATCGGCAAAGACGTGCTCAACGCGGGATCGGATTACCGACTTCCCTGCATTGGATCTCTGGATATGCCGGGGCATAGGCTTAAGATGCGGTTTTTTCCTGTGAACCTTTGAGACAAAGCCCTGCTCCTCCATGAAGTCTTCACTGGCTTTGGAGCGATAGGCCGTGTCAGCCCAGACGCTTGAGGCCGTATTGGTTTTATCCAGCAGCCCTTCTCTCAATCGCGCGCCATCATTGGCGGCAGCATGCGTTGTTTTCCATTTCCGGATGAACCGGTATTTCAGATCGATGGAAACATGCGATTTATAGCCAAAGAACGGGATGGCGAGAGCGCTGGATGGCATGGTTCCATCATCCTGCCGCTTCGCCTTCGTGAACTTCAGTGTCCATCATGCATGACGATCCTTGTGCGACAGCTTTGCCGGCTTGTCCTGCCAGTCTTCGGGGATACGTCCTGCCCGGAGATCCGCTTTCTCTGCATTGGTGTTCCGCTGCTTTGGAGCCGCTACCAGCGTGGCGTCCAGGATCTGGCCGGACATCGGCAGATAACCGGCGTTCCGCAGGGTTGCGTCAAAGCGGTTGAACAGACCCTCGATCGCTCCCGCCTGCGTCAGGCGCTCACGAAACAGCCAGACCGTTTTGGCATCCGGCACCCGATCTGAAAGCCCCAGCCCAGGGAAACGCATGAACGACAGGCGGTCGTTGATGAGATATTCTGTCCGCTCATCAGACAGATTGTTCAGCGTCTGGATCATCAGGATCTTGAACATCAACACAGGATCAAATGGCGGTCGTCCGCCTTTGCTTCCGTCAGAATACGCCAGAGCCTTCTCCAGGTCAGGGCGGAACACCTCAAAATCCACAGTCCGGGAAAATGCTTCGAGCTGATCACCGAGCCCGCTCAATCGAGCAAGCCTCTCTTCAACGTCAAAAAATCCCGCCTGCTTCATGATCCATACCCCAATCAACTCGGGGGAAATGGAATCACAAAGGCAGCCTCAAAACCAGAGGGTTTTTCGAACCCTCCACCTTCCTGTTTTTGCAGTTACGGCCTGACTCAAAAAACGACCTGATTGGTTTTCGTAAAACCCTGTTAATATAGGCGACCGTCAGCCATGTTTCGGACGAGGAGAGGAATATGCCCGGTTGCATGTGTCGACACGTAGTCGGGACGCGACACGCTGATCGCGGCGACAGGACCAGTGCATGGTCGTGACGGGCGTCACTTGCAATGTCGGTAATTTCTAGCACACCATTGTGCAACTGCTGAACCCTTGAGAGGGTCGAGGTATAATCCCATGCCGTCTTTGCTTACATCATCGCAGAAATCGTCGGTTCGAAAAGCAGTGTCGAAGATACAAGAAGACAATCCATCAGTAGCAAAAAATTTCAAATTGCCTCATCCGATTTTTCGCGACACATAGGGTATGTAGTACAGTCAATATATTGAGATTATTTAATATGATGCTATCGGCGTACGAAGAAAATGCTCTTTTAGAGATAAGGCAGTGGAAAAACCCCGATAAATCTTGGTTATCATCCGCATTAAGCGCCATAAACAAGCCTCTTGACTTGGCGGGGGACGCTATAATGAGTGCCCCATGGGTTGGGGATATTTTAAAAAAGATAATGATGGGTGTTCTTGAGCTTGCGAACGATGCTGCTCAGTGGAGCGTCGACTCGTCCGCTATATTTAAAGAGTTTCGAGGCGACGGGCATGATGTCGAAAATCTAAGCGACATTAGTAAGTTAGACCTCGAGAAGGTCGACCTTACCGTTGGATGGCTTGCATCAAAATACAAAGGATTACTCGCGGCAGAAGGAGCTGTTGCCGGGGCGGTAGGGCTTCCTGGTCTTGCGATTGACGTTCCCACCCTCCTCTTGGGGTGTCTACGTGCAGTCGGCGAGTATGCAACATATTACGGTTTTGACGTAAATAATCAAAAAGAAAGAATATACGCCCTCAACGTAATTAGTTTCGCCTCAAGCCCAACAGACACGGCTAAAGCTGTGGCAATGGCACAGCTTACAAAAATCTCCGGAGATATTGCCAAGAAAGCGACTTGGAAAGAGCTCGAGAAAAGCGTGTTTGTGAAGATGGTCCAGGAAATCGCAAAACAGCTAGGAATTCGACTAACAAAATCTAAACTTGCCCAAGTTGTTCCTGCCATGGGCGCCGTGGCGGGTGGTGGATTTAATGCTTATTACGTATCCAAAGTCTGCGAATCAGCTCACAACTTATATAGAGAACGATTTATAATCGAAAAATCGAATAATTAGAACGAGTGCAGTTTTGGATGATGTCTGCTTCTGCATGATCGCGCCGCAAAGCAGACTGACCACTATCCCCCGATAGTGTTGAAAAACTCATGGTGAAGAGTGAAAGTGTTGCCAAGCTACTTCGACATAAGTGCAGCTTTCTTGCCTCAGGTGGATAAGGCAGGTGTTCCGGGAGGTATCAGTTTCGTCATTTTGCGGAGATTTTGGGCAGCTGCGGCGAGATGGAACTCATCACGGGCGCCGTTTGGTCCTCTGAGCCTCAACCGATCGATCTTCAAAATGCGCTTGAGGTGAGCAAACAG
>NZ_JOMN01000031.1:0-1941 GCF_002153485.1 Acetobacter sp. DmW_043
TGCCCCTGTACTGCGAGTGTACAGGAACCTGAGAAAAGGACGGAATCGCCGTATAAGATCGCTAAATCAACCTGTGTCTTTGCTGCCTGAGACACAGGAAGGTCTCCATTAAATAGAACCCTGAAGTTTGTTGTGGGCTCTGGCAGGCAAACCAGTGTTTCTGAGGCCCGAAGGCCCTGGATTGTTTGATCGAGTGAGGTCATTTTGCACCTCAGGCAGTTGTGGAAGCGGTGGAGGTCGTAGCAGCAGCTGCGGTCGATTTAGCTTCCAGCGCGGTTACGCGTGCAGCCAGATCAGCACGTTCGAGACGCTCACAGAAAATCCCAAGGGACAGAAGCTCCTCATAGCGAACTGTCTGCTGTGTTGCCTGAGTTTTACCATCTGCTTCATAAACAGGTTCTTCTGTTATGGTCGTGGCACCATCAACAGTAGATGTAACCGCCCTGGTTTTAGGCGTTGAGCACCAGAGGCCATAATCAGACGGGTCCAGTCCCTGTGCCGTAAATGCAGCCTGAACTGTCTGCGCAATAACTCCGATGTGCTTACGTTTGTTCGTGCTAAAATTCAGAGTGTAAACAGCTCCTGAAATGGCGGCCCATGCTGTGCGAAGTTTTGTTGTCTCTGCTGTATAATCTGATGCGCCAATCGTTCCGATAATAGTTTTATCGTTTATGTCTGAAACAACCTGAACAGCACTCTGAAGAACTGCGCCGCTGAACGGGTATGCGGCTGTGCCAATGGGAAACGCTGAAAAACACGCTAATTGCGCTGCACCTATCCACATATTTGCGTCAAGTTTTCCAGTGCCGCCCGACCATGACATAAAAGCATCTGTATTCGTGCCGCCGCTTGAATAAATATCAATTTCAGCCGTGACCGCATTACCGGTGTTATAATTAATGCTAATTTTAGACGATGGAGCCAGTAATGTTTTAGATGAATCCAGACCTGCTACACCGGAAGCAGCGCCAATTTCAGAGGCAGGAATGGCAGCATTTGCAACGCTTAGTGCTGTAGCGGCTGCACTTGCCGCTGTTGTTGCCGTTGACTGTGCTGCATTAGCCGTTGTGACTGCTGCTGATGCGTTAGTGGCGGCCGTTGCAACTGCCGTGGTGTTAGACGCGACTGATGCAGCCAGATCACCAAGGGCTATCGTTGTTGAAGTGGTTGCGCCTGACGGGGTGTATGTTGCTGTAGCTGCTGACGCATCGCCACCAACTGAGACGAATACTGGTGTGCCTGTTGCTGTAGACATAAATTATACTCCTGCGGTGCAGAGAACGCCGTTATTGTTCCAAGTGTTTGGGAAATAGACCGTGCCGTCAGTGATAATGACGTCGCCTTCTGAGGTGAGGCCTGCGGGCAGGGTGCTGCTGCCTGCGATATAAACGCCGCCGTTAACCGTCACATCATCGGGTAGTGTGCCGACAATGCGAGCTCTGCGGACAACATCGTTCTGATCAACGTAATAGGTGCCAGACGGCAGAGCATCGGCGCGGGCGATAATGTCAGCCAGTATCGTGCCGCCTGTGCCGATCTGTGTCTGGTCAGAAAGCGGGATATCAGGTGAGAGTATGGCCGGCGTTGACTGGGTTGCTGACGTGACAGTCAGAACTGAGACCAGTTTTGCACCATCACTCAGTGCCAGATGGCCTGCACCATCAAGAGCAGCCACGCCGCCTGCAACGCCACGCATCGCCGAAACGGTAGCTGCCGCGTTATTGCTGGCTGCTGTCGCTGCGCCCGATGCAATAGCACTGCCGAGAATGCCGACTGAAACCTGCTGCGCTGTTGTCTCGCTACCTGATGTGACGACGCCAAGGAGCGTGTCAGTCAGTGCGACAGATGAGGCAAGAGGCAGGGATGTGATTGGCGTGCCGGACGCCGAGGTCATGCTGCACGACATTACAGAACTACGCTCATAGATAAGCGTCTCCCTTT